>CABTZP010000033.1 GCA_902489375.1 uncultured Tissierellia bacterium
TCGTAAAATCCCCCTGATTTTCAAGGAGATTGCGGGCGCCGACGGGGGAAATCAGCCCGTAAAGAATCACCGAAACCCCGCCGATGATCGCGGCCGGAATGGACCGGATAAAGCCGCTGAATATGGGAAAGAAGGAGAGGAGGATGGCCATGACCGCCGCGATTCTCATCACGAAAGGATCGTAAACCTTCGTTAAAACCAAAACGCCGGTATTTTCGCCATAGGTGGTGTTGGCCGGACCGCCGAAAGCAGCCGCGAGGGAAGTTGCCAGGCCATCGCCCAAGAGGGTCCGCTGAAGACCGGGATCTTTGATGTAATTTTTCCCAACCGTTGCGCTAATGGCGGTCACATCGCCAATATGTTCCATCATCGTCGCCAGGGCAATGGGCATGATGGAGATGATGGCGGAAAGATCGAATTTCATAAACTGGGAAGGGTGCAGAGGCAGGCCAAAAACCTTCAGGCCCTGCATGGAGGAAAAATCAACTCGATGGAGGATCAGGGCCGCTCCATAGGAAATCACAATGGAAAGGATGATGGGGATGATCTTTGCCATCCCTTTTCCCCAAATATTAAAGTAGATAATGACGATGATGGCAATGGCGGCCAGGAGCCAGTCGGTTGAGGCGTTGGAAATGGCGGAGGGCGCCAGGGTAAGGCCGATGGAAATGATGATCGGGCCGGTCACGACAGGGGGGAAAAACTGCATGACCTTGGAGACCCCGAAGCCCTTAATCAGAGCGGCCAGGAGGACGTAAACCAGGCCGGCAAAAAAAACGCCTCCACAGGCATAGGGAAGCATCTGGAGATTAGGTTGTCCGTTGATCATGGGGGCAACGGCGGCATAGCCCCCTAAAAAAGCAAAAGAGGAACCTAAAAAAGCGGGGACTTTTCCCTTAGTGATCAGGTGAAAAAGAAGGGTTCCTAGGCCGGCCATTAAAAGAGTTGTGGAAATATCCAGGCCGGTTAAAAGAGGAACTAAGACGGTCGCGCCGAACATGGCGAAAAGGTGCTGCAAGCCCAATAAAAAACGGGTGGAATGCTTGAGGGTGTGAATGTCCCAGATCGGGGCATTGCCCAAGCTCTGTTTTTTCGATGAAGAATCCATAAAGCCTCCTTGTAATAAAAATCATGCTGAATCCTGAATCGTCTCGTTCAGCCCAAAATTCCACTTATCATATCATAAAATGGCCGAAAAAGCCGGATAAAGGGCGGATAAAAAAAAGAAAAGCCGAGTTTTCCCGGCTTTTCTTCTCTTCTTACTTGTCTTTTTTTTCATTAGCCCTTCTGGTTATTGATGAGCCCTGCGTTGGATAAGGCTTTGATCAGCTCTGCTTTCGGATCAATAGAATTGAAGTCGAAATCAATGGCCATTGCTTTTCCATTTTCATCATAAAGGGCAAGGAAGGGAATTTCTTCAATATTATTTTCATCAATGAAGGCTTTATACATTTCCTGGTCGCCGGGTTCGTCACAATCCAGGTAAAACACATCCAGCTGATTCTCCTGGGCGACGCCATGCAGCGAAGAAATCACCCTTCTGCAGTCAGGGCAGGTTGCCCGGCCGACATAGAGCAAAAAGGATTCGCCTTGTTTTGCCTTTTCCTTGATTTCCTCAACGCTTAATTTATGGAAATCTGCAACATAGGTTTTATATTCGGCAATCATCTTCTCTTCTTCTTCCTTCTTCTCGGCTTCTTTCTTTTCGGCTTCCTGGCTATCTTCGGCAGCGGCGCTTTCCTCTTTTTTTGATGAAT
This sequence comes from uncultured Tissierellia bacterium, assembly GCA_902489375.1. Taxonomy (GTDB): domain Bacteria; phylum Bacillota; class Clostridia; order Tissierellales; family Peptoniphilaceae; genus CABTZP01. The sequence goes on from CABTZP010000033.1 coordinate 1,758, forward strand.
CCTGAGCCTCTTCTTCTGAGACCTGGCTGACTGGCTGGCTGGCTGATTCTTCCGCATTCTTTTTTTCTGCTTCGTCATTGGACTTTCCGCAAGCGGTCAAAAACAGTGCTCCACAGATGAAAAACAAGGTGGCGATGACTTTCCAATTTCTTTTTTCTTTTTTCATGGGCCGGTGTCCTCCTTTTTGGGTTTTACTGGCTTTTTCGGCCTTTTGGGCTCTTGCGCGTTCCGTATCGTGCCTGGGTCTATTCTACACGATTTTTTCATTTCTTTCCTGTGAATTTGCCTGTGTGCTCACAATCGGGTTCAGGGGCGCTGACGCTGGATTTGCCTTCAAAAATGATCGTAAAAAAAAAAGAAAATCAGGTAATAATAAGGTCCATTGTCCTGTCTGGATTTTTTTGATTTTTTCATTTATAATACAAACGGTGCGAGAGCACTGCTTGTGGGTGCTGCCTGATTGGCGGTAGTTTTTATCTGATTGTCTTTCTGTGATTGGGTTCCTTCGAAGTCTGATGTGATTTCGAGAATCATTAAACGGATTGAAAAACAGAGTTCTTCCTACAAAGAATTTCAAACAATAGCATCAAACCCCATGATTGTAAAGCACGGAGATCCTCACGGCCAGCAATCTATTTTTTTGGTCTTTTTCCGGATCCCCGTCCACGAAAGAGAGGTGCGTGTATGAAATTCTTATCTTCGAATGATCGTCTTTTTTCCTTATTTAAGCCCTTAAAAGCGTTGGGGGCTTCTCAGGCATTTAGGCCCTTGGCCGCCTTTGCGGACTGGATGGGCTTAAGCTTCCTGGACTTTTCGCTCATGACCTTGGGCAATGTAACCATGGCCTTTACGATTTTTAATATCCATGTTCCTGCAAAAATTACAGAAGGCGGCGTGCTTGGCGGCATTGTCCTTGTGAATAAGATCTTCGGCCTGGACCCAGCCTTCATCAATTTAATCATCAACTTTGTTCTTTATTTCCTGGGGATTTTTCTCCTGGAAAGGGGCTTTTTGAAAAAGGCCGTTTATTCAACCTTGATCTATTCGCTGACCTGGAAAATCTGTGATTTTACCGGGCCGGTTCTGCCTTCTTTGGCGGGCTGGCCATTTTTGGCGGCGATGGTCGGAGGGCTTCTTCTGGGCGCGGGCTGCGGCCTTGTCGTTACCCGGGGCGGATCATCGGGCGGGGATGACTGTTTGGTGATGATTTTAGATCGATATACTCCCCTGACCCTTAGCACCGCCTATTTTCTTTGTGATGTCATCGTCCTTTTGCTTTCCTTTATGGTTTACCTGCCCGCCCAGAATCTTTTCTGCTCTCTTCTGACGACTCTGATTTCATCTTTTGTCGTTGGCCGCTTTGAAAATCCCCTGCCGAAAAAAGAAGGATCTGAGAAAAGAGCCAGAATTTATGGATCAGGCGCTTGATCAGAATTTCGAACGGTTGACGTAATATAAGGGTGGAAATCTGAAACTTGGCTTTTCCCACTTATGAAATTTAAGTGGAAAATTAAGACTTTGATTTTGCCAAAGGAAGCGAGACCTCGGCCTTGAAAAGGTCTCCGTCAATGCTAATCTTAAGCTTTCCGTTCATCCCCTGGGTAAAGGTTTCGGCAATAGAAAGGCCAAGGCCGGAACCTTCTTCCGTGCGGGCCTGATTTCCCCGGGAAAAACGGCGAAGAAGCTCTTCGACATCGACATTAAGAGGCTCGGAAGAAATGTTCTTCACGGTAAAGACGGCGTCTTCTCCTTCTGTTTTTAAATCAATATAAACCCGTGTTTGACCTTGGCTATATTTTTGCGCATTGACCAGGAGGTTCTCCAGAACCCGAGAGAGCTTTTCACCGTCGGCGAGGATCAGTAAGGGAGTCTCCGAAAGATGGATCACCGGGATAAGGTCTTTCTTTTCCCAGCCTTCTTCCCGTTCGGCAAGGATTTGCCGGCAGGCTTCCCGAAAGTCAATTTCCTGTAAATCGTAGTCGATAACCCCGGAAGCGGCCTTAGAGGCCTCAATAAGGTCATTGATCAAAAGCTTCAAACGAGAGGATTTTTGATCCAAAACGTCCAAATATTCCCTAGCATGGCCATCATCGGGCAGAGGCTCATCCTTTAAAAGCTGAACGTAATTGATGATTGAGGTAAGAGGCGTTCTTAGGTCATGGGAAACGTTGGTGATCAGTTCTGTCTGGAGAAGCTGGGATTTGAGTTCATTTTGAATCGCGGCTTCCATGCCCTCATTGATCTGGTTTAAGGTCCGGGCGACTTCCTGATTCGCCCCGTGAAAATCTTCCGGATAGAGGTCCATATGAAAGTTTCCCCGGGCCAGCTCCTTCATTCGCTCAAGAAGGCGGTTAAATTCCGCATCCCTCCGGGCAGTCAGCCAGATTCCAGAAATGGCCCAGGCGATGAAGACAAGAACCATCATGGCCGGGCTCCCTGCCATGGCCATAAAAAGGAAGATGCTCCCGCCAATGATGCCCCAGAGAAGGTAGGAAAAGAGGTTAAAGTGGCGGATTCCCCGTCCTTCGCGGAAATAACGATTTAGGGAACTGAAAAAGTGGGCAATCCAATGGCAGAGGGATCCCTGATAAAATCTTCCCTGCTTCCATTTCCGGACCATAGCGGAGAGCAGGTAGAGCCCCAGCAGTTCAAAGATCAGGCTGACGCCGGCGACAAGCACCATCCACTCCCCGGTGAAAAAGCTAAGGGGATTGCCGGGATGGGCGGCGGAAATGCCCAGACCAAAGACGGACCCCAAGAGGCCGACGAAAAACAGCAAATAAAACTCAATGGGGACGGCGCCCTCAAATTTCGCGAGCTTTGGCCGATCCTGTTTGCTGGTTCTTTTGAGGAAAATGCCTAGGGAAATCGCCCAGACAATGGCTGAAAGGAGGGTCAGTGCCAGGGCAGTCCACCAGGCCTTATAAAAGGTGGGATACTTCTGGTTCAAGGCGTGGGCATCGTCATATTCCGGTAGAGAAGTGTCGATTTGAAGGCGAAGGGTCCATCCGAGAGGAAGATACATCCCGGAACCGGAAAAACGCCTCGAATCGTTAGACTGGAAGGCTACGCTCAGTTCCCTGCTCTTTAGCCCCTCTCCGATTTGGTTGGAGACGTTCGAATAGATGATGGGCGCAGTCCATGGCCGGGTCAGGTCTCTTTCTTTTTGGTTGGAATCAATCACCCTTTTCGGACTTTCCACGGTATAGAGAATATTCTTGCTAACGGCGGGGACTTCTCCCTGATTTCCCTGATAATCAGCGATTTTTCCTCGGATGAGGTTCTGTAAGGCGTCAGAGATCATCTGATAGGAGTTGACATTTTGCCCGGAGGCCGCAAGGAGACTTTCTTGATAGAGGGGCTTGTATTTTTCCTCCACCAGCTGCAGGTGGGCTTTTTCTCTCCCGGCGACGAGCTTTTCCAAATCCGCGTTCGATTTTTGAATCTGATCTGGAGTGATAAAATGAAGAGCCGGAGATTCTTCCCCCTCTTCCTGATCCAGCTCATCGCCCAGGGGATGAATATAAACCCAGGCCGAATTCACCTTCAAGGATGACCCGGCCCAAGCTTCCAAATCCTTCTTTTTATAGAAGATGTCGGCCAGGCTTTCGAATTCCTGGGGATTTTCACTGTAATTATTTATTTTTGATTTTAAAATGTAGGCGTCCTTCTTCTGCGCCTCAGGATTTCCCGCATCATCTATGAGGGCGGAGAGATAGGAAATTTCATCTTCGGTCTGCACCTGGTCATCCCCCAGCCCCAAAAGGACACAGATAGGGGCATCATCGGGGACCTTGGCCCAGAGCGCGGCCCGACTGGAAAAGACGACATGATGAGCAATGGTATTGGCCTGCTGGTCCAGGTAGCGGACGAGGCCAGCCGATGACCAGTAGGATTTCGAACCTTGGAAGGAAATCTCTGAGCGAAGGATAAGCAGGACAAAAAGAGAAAGCCCCAGGATCAAAGCGCTGATCAGCTGAAAAAAGAAAGGAAGCCGGTTGGTTTTTTTCCCCTGAAGACTTTTTTCTTCTGGGGATCCCGTTTCCGGCCCGAAGTTAGGGGCTGGATCCTTCTCCAGCGGGGGGCCTTCCTGGCTCTCCAGCGCCGGGCTATTTTTCAAGTTTTTTTCTTCATTGACTTTTGAGTCCATGGGGAGCCTCCTGCACTTCAAATTTATAGCCTTGTCCCCAAACCACCTTGATGTATTGGGGATTTTCCGGGTCAATCTCAATTTTCTCGCGAATATGGCGGATATGGACGGCAACGGTCGAGACAGACCCAACCGAAGCTTCTCGCCAGACTTTTTCGTAAATTTCCTCACTGGAGTAGACATTTCCGGGTCTTTGCATGAGCATGACAAGGATCCGAAATTCCGTCGGGGTCAGCGGAACGGGTCGGCCATCGACTTCGACCTGATGGAGGGAGAGATTGGCCTGGAGATTTCCCTGACGAAGGAGATTGCCTTCGTCAGAGGCCGGATCGTAATTATGAAACTGGGTATAACGGCGAATCTGACTTCCAACCCTGGCGACCAGCTCGTTGGCATCAAAGGGCTTGGTGATATAGTCATCGGCCCCTTCTTCCAAACCGGCGATCTTATCTTTGGTCTCTCCTTTGGCGGAAACGAGGATGATTGGGACGGCCTTTTGCCGGCGAATTTTCTCCATGGCCTCCATCCCATCCAGGAGGGGCATCATAATGTCTAAAAGAATGCAGTGAATGGACTGTTTTTCAAGGACCTCGAGAGCCTGCTTTCCGTTGTAGGCTTCGTATACCTCATAGCCCGCCCGCTCTAAGTAGATGCGAATGGCTCGTACGATTTGTATGTCATCGTCGCAGACCAAAATATGGTATTTGTTCATAGGGCCTCCTCCCCTTTTCTCCCTGATCGGCGAAATATTTCTGATCGCTGAAAAATCCCCTTATCGCCGGAACGTTTAAAACCGTTAGCTCTTGCCGAAACGAAGGAATTTTTATCGCCATGGCCATGGCTAATTTCTTTATTTTCATTATAGGGGAGGAAAGTAGGGATTTTTCTGGCTATTCTTAATAAATCATTAAGTTGAAAGAAGGGAAAGAGAGGACCATGACCATGAGCGGGTTGGGCCTGAAACGGGCTAGGGCTGAGCAGGCAGCTGGAGGCCGCCTGGGTTAAGAGCGCCTTGGCAATGACAGCGGCGCCCGAGCGCCATCTTTTACCGACCCCTCGAATTTGATCGAGGGAAAAACGCAGTAATGGCAGGGAAGACGGCATTAAACTCTTCACCCTATCTTCGCAAATGATCGGTATCTAAAAATAGGGTGAAGGGGCCTTGATTCATCAATTCTACATCCATATTGGCTCCAAAGCTTCCATGGGCAAGGTTCGGGAGGTCTTTTCTCGCCCGGTCGAGAAATTTTTCATAGAGTTCTTCCCCTTTTTCCGGGGAGGCAGCGCTGAGAAAATTCGGACGATTTCCTTTTCTACAATCAGCAAAGAGCGTGAACTGGGAAATAATCAAGGCGTTTCCTCCGACCTGACTTAAACTGAGATTCGTTTTTCCCTGCTCATCGGGCAGAATGCGAAGCTTAAAGATCTTGGACCAAAGCTTTTCGACCTCTTCTTCGCTGTCTTCCTGACCCACCCCCAAAAAAATCAAATATCCTTTTCCAATTTCACCGATCACTTCCTGATCTACCCTTACTTTAGCCTGACGAACACACTGAATGACTGCGCGCATACGTTCCTCCCTTTGTTTTTTTTGATTATATCATGTTCAAAAATTTCATTGACAGTCCCCAATCAGCAGAATATAATGATTTCGATATATGAACAGTTGTTCATTCGTTTGATCGAAAGAGGACCACGATCCCCGTCAAAGGCTAGGTTTTTCATGACGATGGCGGTAAACGCCCTTTTCCAGGCTTTGAAAATCGCCGGTAACAAGCGCCGCTTTTTATGATCAGGATATCCGAAGGTCCCCTTAAAAACATAAAGGAGTCCCTATGAAGTCATTAAAATCCGTATCTGTCCGCTCAAAATCAGCCCCTTCTGAGGACGGACTTCCTGAAGCGGACCTTCCCAAAGCCGCCCTTTCGGAATCTGAAAGGAATTTACCTGAAGAGGCTGAAAAGGAATATCGTTGGAAAAAGCTGGCTGATTTTTTCGCGATTTTAGGCGATTCGACCCGGCTGAAAATCCTTGGCGAATTAAAGAATGGGGAAAAAAATGTGTCGGATTTGGCGGAAAAGGTGGGCGCCAGCTCCTCTGCCGTTTCTCACCAGCTAAAAACTTTAAAAGCCCACGACCTGGTCCGGACCCGGAGAAGGGGAAAGTTCATTTATTACCGGATTTCCGACCTCCATGTCGAGCTGATTATGCAGATGGGCGCAGACCACCTGTCCGAACAACAAGGCGCCGCCGCGCCGGAAAAAAAGGAGAACAAGTAAATGAAAAAGTGGAATGATGAAACTTTTCGAACCAAGATCGCCGGCCTCTTGCTTCTTGTCGGACTGATCCTTCGCTATGGTTTAAAAAACGAGCGCTGGGCTTCCGTCTTTTTTATCCTCTCCTGGATCATTGCCGGTTTGGAAGTGATGATCGAGGCGATAGAAGATCTTTTTCATGGCCATGCCATGGAAGAGGAATTTCTCATGACCCTGGCTTCAATCGGAGCGATCCTCATCCGCCAATCCCAGGAAGCCGCCATTGTCATGGTCCTTTATCAGACGGGAGAAATCCTGGAAGATCGGGCGATTGACAAAACGAAGGATTCCATCGCGTCCCTTTTGGATATTCAGGCTCCCCTGGCCCATTTGCGAGAGAAGGGAAAACTGATTGATGTGGAACCGGAAAAGCTAAAAATCGGCGATCAAATCGAAATTCGATCAGGAGAACGGGTTCCTATTGACGGCACCATCATCCAGGGCATCTCCACAATGGATACCTCGGCGCTGACCGGAGAATCCCTTCCCCGGGAAGTGAAAGAGGGCGATGTTATCCTGTCTGGCTTTATTAACGGGGGCGGAAAACTCACCCTTTTAGTGGAAAAAACGGTTGAGAATTCCTCCGCCGCCCGGCTGATCCGTCTTTATAAAGAAGCCTCTGAAAAAAAGGCCCGAACGGAAGCCTTTGTCAGCCGCTTCGCAAAGATTTACACCCCGATTGTCGTCGGCTCCGCGGCAATCTTAGCCTTTGTACTCCCCCTTTTCGTGCAGGGAAAAATCACCGCCGACTGGATTCAAAGGGGCCTGAACTTTCTTATTGTTTCCTGTCCCTGCGCCCTCGTGATCTCCGTTCCCGTCGCTTTCGTTTCCGGAATGGGAACCGGATCCAAGCGAGGACTCCTTTTTAAAGGCGGAGCCGCCATGGATGCTTTAACAAATGTCTCCACCCTGGCCATGGATAAGACGGGGACCTTAACCAAGGGTGTGCTCAGCCTTCATCCCTTCCATCCCGCCCCAGGTCTTGATCCTGAAAGCATTTTCCGCTATATCGTCGCCGCGGAAGAAGGATCTACCCACCCCATTGCCCTGGCGGTACGAGAATTTGCTCGAAATGAGATGCCGGAGACCCTCACCCATCCCCTCCACTTTGACCGGACCCAGGATCATCCTGGCCGAGGTATGGAGGCCTGGACCAAAGACCAGCACCTGATTTTAGGAAATTCCGCCTTCCTCGAGGAATGGGGAATTCAGGATCCTTTTCGGGAGGACGGGTGTGAAGAAAAGCCTGCCACCATTGTTCACGTTGCCCAGATTGAGCCGGAGAAAAAATACCTGGCCCACTTCCTGTTGCAAGACCAGGAAAAAGCCGGCGTTCCAGAAATGATCCAAGCCTTGCGGGAGGAGGGGGTTCGCCGGCTGTTGATGCTGACCGGAGATCACGCCCCCATCGCAAAAGAAATGGCTGATAAAATGGGCATTCAGGAATATCAGGCCGACCTTCTTCCGGAAGATAAGCTCCTCTGGGTGCAAAAGGAAAGCGAAAAAAGCCCCTGTGCCTTTGCCGGGGATGGCCTAAACGACGCTCCCGTCATTGCCGCGGCAGATGTCGGCTTTGCCATGGGCATTCACGGGTCCGATGCGGCGATTGCCGCGGCAGATATTGTCCTGATGAATGATCAGCTTTCTCTCATCCCGGAAGCCTTCTATTTGGCAAAGCGGACGGTTACAACAGCCAAGCAAAATATTGCCCTTGCTTTAGGCGTCAAGCTCGTGATCCTGATCCTCTCCGCTCTGGGCAGGGCGCCGATCTGGCTGGCTGTTTTTGGGGATGTGGGCGTGACCCTGATCTGCATTCTTCATTCACTCAAACTCTATAAAGAAAAGCCCCAGTATGTGAAATAAGCTTTCTTGAGCAGGGCCTCTGCTTGGGTTATGATAGAGAGGAAATGACCTGCCCGGACCATGGTCCAGCCGGGCAGAACTTGACCGAGGTCAGGTCGGGGCCTCGCCGGGCTATACGATGCCAACCCTTTCCCAGCCTATGGCGGGACAGCTCTTGCCCTTCGCTATCCAGGCTCCGCCTCCTCGTCCCTGACCAAAGCCCGAAAACGTCATGTAGGCAGGGTCACCGCCTCCTGACTAAAGTTTGAAAACATCGATTAGTCAGGGTCGAGGGCGTATTTTGTGACATAATTTTAAAGGAGAATCATCCTCTGCTCCTGACCAAATGCCCAAAACGTCATGTAGGCAGGGTTGTCTCCTCCTGACTAAAGCTTGAAAACGTCGATTAGTCAGGGTCGAGGGCGTATTTTGTGACATGATTTTAAAGGAAAATCATCCTCTGCTCCTGACCAAATGCCCAAAACATCATGTGGGCAGGGTTGCCTCTTCCTGACTAAAGCTTGAAAACGTCGATTAGTCAGGATCAGAAGAGATTCCCCGGAATTATACAAAGGGAGAAGTCAGGGCCAGGGCGGCCGGGTGAGAAGGAGGAAAAACAATGACAGATCAAACCAGAGATTTAAAGACGGCGGAGGACTGGTTCCAGTTTTTAAGAAATGCCCAGGCGAAGGCGCTGGGACTTTCTCGCGAAGAATATGAAAAATGGGGATCAATGAATGATGTCAGCGACCAGCAGTCTTTTTTGAAAGCCCATTCGGACGGGTTTAAAAGCCTTTAATTCTTTTCCAATGGTAAGTTTAGCCAGACCATCAAAATTTCTATCCCTTATTTTTCATTGACCATTAAACTAAGGACATCCTCTCTTGCATAGTGACCGACAGGATCATGCTCCATCTTGCAGGCAAGCGGAAGGTCCATGTCAAGGTCCGCAAAAATAATCGTTTCCTCATCCCAGACAGGCCCTATGACCATATGGCCATAGGGGTCAACAATGCCGCTTCCGCCCCGACAGACCATTTCCGGGAGCTGATCAATGGCTTCCTGTTCATAAAGCCCCTGAGGATAAGATGATTTTCGGACAATCAAATCCGCGTTGATAAAATAACATTTTCCTTCAATGGCGATATGTGAAATGGTCTTCTGCCATTCAGGGTTGTCATTGGTATTGGGGGAAATATAGATCGTGATCCCCTTTTGATAAAGAGCGACTCGGGCAAGAGGCATATAGCTTTCCCAGCAAATGAGGCTTCCCATTGGCCCCCAGGGGGTTTGGGTAATGGGAAAATAGCCCTTATTGGCATCACCCCAGACCAGCCTTTCGCTTCCGGTGGGCTTAAGCTTCCGATGAACTTTGCCGTTTCCATTCGGCTCAAAGATGACGTTGCTGTTATAAAGGGTGCCATTCACTTGATCGCGTTCGGAAAAGCCCATGCTGATATAGGAGCCCGTCTCTTTTGCCGCCTGCGCAAGGGCTTTCCATTCTTTTTCCCCCGCAACCATGGACGCGTCGTAGTATTTTTTCCAGTCTTTTCTTCCGGCTTCGGTTCTCTTTCCCATACAAAAGCCAAAATTCATCCCGATGGGATATCCAGGAATAAAGAGCTCCGGAAATACGATTAAATCCGCTTTTTCCCCGGCTGATTCATCAATCTTTTTCAGGGCCTTTTCCAAAGAAGCCGTTTTATCAAACATCACCGGTTCTGCCTGAACCAGGGCCACCCTGCAGTTTTTTTGGAGGTCTCTCATTCTTTTCCCCTTTCGCTTTTTACGGCAAGGTCTGTCAGCGTCTTGCCCTGTTTGTATGCCTTTTGATAAATCTTAGTGCATCGCTGAAATTTTTGAAAGGTTTCTTGCGCTTTTTCCTGATTCTTGAACGCTTTCCAGCATCCAGTGCATTGAACGCCGTCGCAGGGATTTTTGATAAAGGCCAGGACATCCTCCGGAGGATAGCCTAGAAAAAGACCAATTTCATGAGGAAATTCCCTCCCCTTCGCGAAGCAGAGGATCAACTCAATCAGACAGTGGTTGGAACTTATGCAGGAATAGCCCCGGTCTTTTAGAATTTTGATTGCCAGAGTGTATGATTAATCGCATTGAATACCAAACGGCCGGCGAAAGTGGCTGCCTCATAAAGATCTTTTCCGGCAAAGACGGCGGCCGTCAGAGCGGACGCATAAA
>CABTZP010000034.1 GCA_902489375.1 uncultured Tissierellia bacterium
GACTGGAGTTCAGACGTGTGCTCTTCCGATCTCCTCGGGGCCGGCGGGGGCTCCTTCTGAAATGGGGAGAGGGGTTCAGTGGCGGGGTCCAAGTTGCCAAAAGGCCTTTAGGAAATTTAAGTGGGGATTAGCCAGTCTAAAATTCCCACTAAATCGTCTCGAGCAAACGCGTTCGTCTGATCAATTTTTAACCTATCTTCCTCTAAAAATTCTCTCGGCTCCCGCTCCCTCAGCCCCTGGCTCTCCTTTGGCAAAAATGGAGTCTGATAAAGGCTTCTCGCATGAATGCGGATAAACGCAAGAAAAGCGCTGAATTTTTTGGGTGAGTACGGGGTCGGGGAAGGTTTTTTCGAGGGAGATTTCAATGTCTTCCAGGGTTAGGCCGGCGGCGGGAAAGGCGGAGGCAATGGGGTGGTCAGCGCCTTCTTTGAGGAGAGGCGGAATCTGTTCGAGCTTGAGATGGCCACGGCCAAGGTCTATCAGGCTTCCAATCAGGATCCGGACCTGGCGGCGGAGGAAGGAATCGCCGGTGAGGTGGAAAGTCCAATGGTTTCCCTGACGATCAAGCTCAATATTCATCAGGGTGCGGATGGGGTCTCGGTCCTTATCTTGAAGGGAGAAGGCGGAAAAGTTGTGGGTGCCGATAAAAAGCGGGAGGGCCTTTCGGATGATCTCCTCATTTAAAGGGTAAGAGCAGAGGCCGAAGTGGTGCCGGGCCTGCGGGAGAAGGTATGGTGCTTCCAGTAGGTCATATCGATAGGTCTTTGCCTTGGCCTGGAAACGGACATGAAAATTCAGAGGAACCTCAGCTGAGCGGATGACCATGAGGTCCTCTGGTAAATAGGGTCGCAGTTTGTGATAAAAAACGTCCGCGGGGGTGGGATCGGTGGTAAGAAAGTTGACCAGCTGGCCTTCCGCGTGAACGCCCGCATCTGTTCGGCCTGCCGCAATCATTCGAACGGGCTTTCCGGTTTCCTCTTCCAGGGCGCGCTGAAGCTCGCCGGCGACGGTTCGGCCTGGACCGGCCTGCTCCTGCCAGCCTTGAAAATTTGTCCCATCATAGGCCACTTTCAGCAAGATATTTTTATACATAAATGATCGTTATCCTTGACCAATGATCGTTTTCTTTGAGTTTACTTTGCGTTTTCTTTGAGTTTACTTTGGGTTTTTTTTGAGTTTTCTTTGGGTTTTTTTGAGTTTTCTTCAGGTTCTCTCCGGGTTCTCTTCAGGTGATTGCCGGGTTTTCTATAGACAAAAAACTCCGGCGAGATCAGCCCGCAAAAGGACGGCCCTATGGGTGCCTTAGAAAAAGTACGCCAAAGCCACCATTCCTGTGAAGACGACGAGGGAGGCGGCGAGGTCTTTTTTCGTAAAGACTAAGGGATTAAGCCGGGTCCGTCCTTCCCCGCCCCGGTAGCAGCGGGCTTCCATGGCCACGCCCAGCTCATCGGCTCGTTTAATGGCATTGAGAAAAAGAGGAACCATTAAAGGAATCATCGCCTTGGCCATGTCGAGGAAACGCTTGGATTCAAAGTCCGCCCCACGGGCCTTTTGGGCCTTCATGATTTTCTCCGCTTCCTCGAAAAGGGTGGGAATAAAACGGAGGGCAATGGAGGTCATCATGGCAATTTCATGGGCAGGAAAGCCGATCCTTTTGAGGGGAGAGAAGATCGCTTCTAGGCCATCCGTCAGCTGGAGGGGGCTGGTCGTTAAGGTGAGCAGGGTGGTTCCCGTGACCAGCTGGATGATGCGAATGGCAATAAAGAGGGCCCGCCAAAAGCCTTCTCTGGAGAATTTGAAAATCCACCAGGACCAGACCACCTCTCCGGGCGTAGTCCACATATTAATCAGGGTGGTGAAGATCAAAATAGCGAAAATCGGCTTGAGGCCTCGAAAAACCATTTTGATGGGAATGCCGGAAATAATCACAACCGAAAGGAGAAAGAGAGCAGAAATCCCGTAGCCCAGAAAAGAATCCGTCAAAAAGCAGACGACCATAAAAACCAGGGTGAGGAGAATCTTTGCCCGGGGGTCCAGCTCATGGATAGGGGAATCTCCTGGGATGTACTGGCCTAAAAGCACTCGGCTATTCATTTGCGGCCTCCTTCAGGACTTTGATCAGCGAGGCGGCGGCCTCATCAACGGTCAGCGCCTTATCATCAACCGAAAGGCCGCCCGCCTTTAAAAGACGCATAATCTTCGTGATCTGCGGAACAGCAAGGCCCATGGCCTCGAGCTCTTCTTCCCGGGAAAAAACCTCCCGAGGGGTCCCGTCCATCCTGACCTCCCCCTGATCAATGACAATCAGCCGATTCGCGAGGCCGGCAATGTCCTCCATCGAATGGGTGACGAGAATAATCGTCATGTCGGGTGTAGCCTGGTAAAGCTGGTCAATTTCGGAAAGAATTTCATTTCTGCCATGGGGATCAAGGCCCGCCGTGGGTTCATCTAAAACTAAACAGCTTGGCTCCAAGGCCAGGACTCCGGCGATGGCGACCCGCCTTTTTTGCCCGCCGGAAATATCAAAGGGAGAGAGATCTTTCATGGTTTCAAAATCAAGATGCACCATGGCCATGGCCCTACGGACCCGGCGGTCGATCTCCTCCTCGGCAAGGCCGAGGTTTTTCGGGCCAAACGCGATGTCCTGATAAATTGTTTCCTCAAAAAGCTGATCTTCCGGATACTGGAAAACTAGGCCCACCTGCTGACGGAGCTTTCGAAGATCCGCTTTTTCATCGGCAGTATTCATCCCATTGACCGTAACGGTGCCGGCGCTGGGAAAGTTTAGGCCGTTCATATGCTGAATCAGGGTCGATTTTCCAGACCCCGTATGACCAAGAAGGCCGATAAATTCATGGTCATGGATGGTCAGATTGATGTCATGGAGAGCCTGAACAGGATACTTGGAATCCTGATTGTAAAAAAAGTCAACGTGAGAAAAACGAATCATAAAAGAGCCTCCACCACTTGCTGGACCGTAAGCAGGTCGGGGGCAATGTCAATGCCTTCCTGATGGAGCCGGTAGGCGAGTTCTGTCGCCTGGGGCACATCCAGCTCCAGGTCCCGCATCCGGTTGACCTGGGAAAAGACGGCCCGGGGGCTTCCGTCCATGGCAATTTGCCCATCGTTAAGGACCAGGACCCGGTCAGCGTGAACCGCCTCTTCCATATTATGGGTGATTAAAAGGATGGTCATTTTTTGCTCGTGGTTTAAGTAATCGATTGAGCGAAGAATTTCCCGCCGGCCGACGGGATCCAGCATGGCCGTGGGTTCATCCATGACCAGGCATTCCGGCTTCATCGCCAGGACTCCAGCGATGGCGACTCTTTGTTTCTGCCCGCCGGAAAGCTCGTGGGTCGGTCTACGGTGATAGGCGGCCATTTCCACTGCATCCAGGGCAAAGTTGACCCGGTCTCGAAGGGCGGGGTTGGGAATGCCCAGGTTTTCCGGCCCGAAGGCGACATCTTCCTCCACAATCGAGGCAACCATCTGATTGTCCGGGTTTTGAAAGACCATTCCGCACCGGGAGCGAATGTCCCAGAGCTGGTTTGGATCGCGGGTGTCCATGCCTAAAATCCGGATGCTTCCTTCCGTAGGCATCATTTGCGCATTCAAAAGACGGGCAAGGGTGGACTTGCCCGACCCGTTATGGCCTAAAATGGCCACAAAAGAACCTTTTTGAATCTTCAGATTAAGATTTTTCAGCACCTTGACCGGCTCTTCGTCTTCATAAATGGGATAGGCGTAGGAGAGATTTTCGACTTCGATCGCATAGGAAGGGGGCTGGACCTCGTCCCCCTTTGAAGATGCCTGATCGGTGGCTGTATTTTTTTCTTTCATAAGCGTTTCTCCAGCTCAGGCCCTACACGAAGACAAATGGAGCTTCCGATTGCTTTCCATTGGCGTTCGCATTGGCCTTTGAATTGTTTTTCGCATTTTCATTGGTTTTTTAAGAAAAGGCGGGCAGACCCTTCTTTGCTAATGGCTGCATTTTCCCGTTCCGCGCTTTTTCCTTAAAAAGTCTTATCTTTAGGGGAGTAGGTCGTCGTGGACTCGTAAATGACCACGGGGGTGTTGTTGGGGAAGTTCTCAAAGATGAATTTGGCGGTTGCTTCCGGCAGGTTGATACAGCCATTGGAGCCGTCCTTAATGTAATAGGTCCCGCCGAAGTCTTTCGTCCAGGACGCATCATGGAGGCCCACGCCCCCATAATTGATGGGCATCCAATATTTAACGGGAAGATCATAGGTTGACCCGTCTTTTCTTGTCCCCTTTAAATTCTTTCCTTTCTCATGGGACCAAATCTTATGGACCCCCACCGGAGTTTCGGCAAAGTGGTTCACCGCGCCGGATTTCACATCTCCGTGGAAAAGGAGTTTTCCTTTCATATAGCACCACATCTGCTGCTTGGACAGGTCAATCTCGATATAGGTGTCCCCGATGTCGTTGGTTCCCCGGGAAAGGCCAGCATTTTTGTATGCCGGATCCATCTCTTTTTTTCCGCCTTCATTTAAGGCATCCTTGAGGGCCTTCGCCGTTTCATCAACTTTGATCTGCCAGCCGTAAATTCCGGGCGGGACCGTGATTTCCTTGTCCTCATTGGTCTTAAATTTGCGTTCCTTCCCATAGGTATCGGTTTCTTTCGCCATGGTTTGGACCCAATCCTTAAGGACCTGGTCATTCCAGGCGGCGGTTCCGTCCTCGTTCATTGTTAGGGCGTCGGCGATCTCCTGGATGCCGAATTGATATTTTTTATCGACAAAATCATAGGTGATCTCGGTGCCTTCATACTTTTTGAGGATCTTATACCCTTTGACAATGGCCGGGTCCTCCCGGGTCTTTTTGGGAAGGGCGTAAAGATTTCTCACATCCAGAACCTTTTTTTCAGCGATCAGGCCCTGGACAATTTCTTTTTCGAGCCGATCTCCATCAATATGGTTCCCCGGATCTTCCGGCTGAATTCGGATTCCCTGCTCATCGACGACCAGCTTGGCGTCGACCGGCATGGGGCCGTCCGGCTCAAAGCCTCCCTCAGCGATTAGCTGAAAAAGCTTATCTTTTTCATAGGTCGTCTGATAATTGACCTGCCAGGGATGATGACGGAAAATCTCTCTCGGCCAGGCAAAGGAATTTTGCAGGACAGGATTTCCGGTTGCTTTCATCTTCAGATCAATATCACTTCGTTTAATTACCGTCTTTTGTCCATCTCTTCCTTCCACGCTCAGGGGGGTATCCGAACTGCCCGGACGGACCACTTCCGAAATCCGGTAAAAAGACCGGCGCTCCCCATTCATCGTTGTCCTCGGATAGGTATATCGGGAGAAGAGATAGACTCCGGCAAAGTAAAAGAGAACCAAGCCAAAAAGAACCCAAAGAACGATTTTTCCCGCTTTACTCATCGTCTTTGTTTCTTTGATCTTTGCTGGCTTTTCGCTTTTCTTCTTTTTTTTCATCGGCTGTTCCTCAGGCATCATGGGCTCCCTTCTTCTTTTCTATTATCTTTTTTATTATATAAGAACCGGAAAAAAAAGCGAAAGGAAATCACTTTTGCTCTTCATAGTCAAGATTGATAAAAAGCTGAAAAGAAGGAAAGGTCTCGGAAAGGCTCTTTTGAATCGTCTTCAGGGCTTTTTCCCCTTCTTCTCCCCTTTTTCCCTCTTTCCAGGGGATAACCAGGTCAAAAGAGATCCGTCGGTTATCCTTCGTCTTTCGAATTTGCAGGTCGTGGATGGAATAATCAGGATGGGCCCGGCAAACCATATTTTTAATCATCCCTTCCATGGCTAAAAGATCCGGATCATCAAGAAGAACCGGGTCCATGTGAATCGTCAGCCGGATCCCCATCCGATCAAAGAGATCGCGTTCAATCCGGTCCATCTGATCGTGGACGCTGATTAAGGAGCCTGTCCCATCAACCATGACGTGGCAGCTGACAAACTTTCGGTTGGGGCCGTAGTCATGGATTAAGAGGTCATGAATCCCGTAGACGCCGGGATAGGCCAAAATCTCTTTTTTGATCTCCTCGACCAAGCTGGGGTCGGCTTCCTTTCCCATGAGCCGGTCAAAATTAGAAAGAAGAATTTCGCCTCCTTCCTTGACAATGACCAGGCCAACGAGAAGAGAAACCGGTCCATCCAGGGAAAAATGAAGGAGGGGGGAAAGGAAGGTGCTGATCAAAATGACCGAGGTTAAGCGGACATCCGATCGGGCATCGGCGGCAGAGGCTTCCAAAACGGAAGAGTTCATCGCTGTCCCCTTTTTTTCATAAAAAACGGCCATGACTAGTTTCATGACAATGGAAAGGATGAGGGCCCCCGCGGAAAGCCAGCTGAGGGGAGGGATGGCGGGCTTTTGGATTCGAATCCAGGCTTCCCGAAAAACAGAAAGGCCGAAGTAAATAATGAGTACGGATATGACGGAAGAGGCGATGTATTCGAACCGGGCGTGACCAAAGGGGTGTTTTTGATCCGAGGGCTTTGCGGAAATAATAAATGAAAAAAGGGTGATCAGGGAGGAGCCGGAATCCGCGAGGTTATTCATTCCGTCAGCAAAAATAGAGAGGGAGTGAGAAAGATAGCCCGCCAAAAGTTTGCTGCCCGCCAAGAACAGATTGGCCAGGAGGCCGAGAAGGCTGATTTTCATCCCCATTTTTTTTCGCTTTTCTTCTTTTGAGAAAAAATCATTCTTCACATTTTGATCAAAAGGCATCAGAATTTCCTCCTTTTTCTTTTTGGTTGATCGAAAAAGTCGGCTGTCGGCTGACGATAGCGGATCAGATCTTTCGCAAGCGGTCAAGCTGGCCGCACAGAATAAAAAACCTTCTCCATTCTATACCCCAAAACCAGATTCTGGTTTCGGAATAAAGAAAGGAGAAGGGGTTTTGAACAGGTTGGCCGTTGGCCTTTCTGCTACTTGTCTTCTTGTTTTTTCTTTTCTTCCTTGCTTTCCGGCTTCTTCGGTTCATAGCCGACCAGCTCTAGGATCGCCATCTCGGAAGCATCGCCGCGACGGGGGCCCAGTTTGAGGATCCGGGTGTATCCTCCCTGACGGCCTTCAAAAGTCGGTACGATTTCTTCCATCAGCTTTCTGGACGCTTTATCGTCATCAAAAAGATATGCGGAAACTCTTCTTTTCGCGGCTAAATCGCCTTTCTTTGCCGTGGTGATGAGCTTCTCGGCTTCCCTGCGGGTTTCTTTCGCCCGGGTCAGGGTTGTCGTGATTCTGCCATGATCAAAAAGAGAGCGAACCTGGTTGCGAAGCAGGCTGCTTCGGTGATCCGTTCGTCTGCCTAATTTTCTTTGTGTGGCCAATTTCTTTCTCCTTATTACTCTTCATTGCTGTCTTTCAGCTCTAAACCATAGGACTCCACCGTCTCCTTTACTTCAGCATAGGATTTTTTTCCGAAGTTGCGGATTTTGGCAAGATCTGAGGCTTCCCAGCTGATAATGTCTCCTAGGGTGTGGATATCTGCCCGCTTGAGGCAATTATAGGAACGGAGGGAAAGATCCAAATCTTCGATTGGCTTTTGAAGAACAAGGTCTTTCTCGTCCACTTCCGGCTCTTCTTCCTCCACCTCGTCAAAAATATACTCGGGAAGTTCGGTAAAGAGGGAAAAGTGATCAATCAGGATTTCTGATCCCGCAGCGACCGCTTCCTGGGGAGAGATCGTCCCGTTGGTCCAAACTTCCAGGATTAACTTATCAAAGTCCGTAATTTGCTGGACCCGGGTATTTTGAACCTCGAAGTTGACCTTCTCCACCGGGGTGAAAAGAGAGTCCACCGCAATGGTCCCAATGGGATCATCATCATCCTTATTGGCATCGGCCAGTTGATAGCCGGACCCATCAATCACGAAAAGATCCATGTGAAGGGCGCCCTGGGAATTGACGGTACAAAGGTAATGATCCCCGTTGACAATTTCCAGTTCTGAGGAAAGCTGAATATCGCGGGCGGTGACAATCTTTGGTCCCTCGACATCCAGGCGGAGATGAACTTCTCCTTCTCCCTGCAGTCTTTTGATGGCAATGCCTTTCATATTGAGGATGATTTCCGGGACATCTTCAATGACCCCGGGAATCGTTGTGAACTCGTGCGGGACACCTTCGTCAAACTTGATCGAACAGATCGCCGTACCAGGCAGAGACGACAAGAGGACACGGCGAAGTGAATTGCCGATCGTCGTGCCGTAGCCGCGCTCTAAAGGAGATAAACTGAACTTACCATAGTGATTCTTGTCGTCCAGTTCCAGAATTTCAACTTTTGTATTGAGTACGTTAACCACGGATCAAGCCTCCTGTGTTTTTTAATTGTCGATTGTCTGTCATGGAAAAAATTACTTGGAGTAAAGCTCGACGATCTGCGTTTCTTCAATCGGATAATCGATATTTTCTCTCTCCGGCTCGGCGATTACCTTTCCTTGCATTTTCTCCGGGTCAACAGACAGCCAGGGTACTTGATTCCAGATATTGTCTTTGTTTTCCTTGAAAAAACCGTTCCTGCGGGACTTTCTCTTCAGGCCGACGACATCGCCCACCTTCAGGGTCATGGATGGAATGTCGCATTTCTCCCCATTCACGGTGAAATGGCCGTGAACGATCAGCTGACGGGCCTGGGGACGAGTTGTCGCGAAACCCATCCGGTAAACGACATTGTCAAAGCGAAGTTCCAAAAGCTTCAGCAGGTTCCAGCCAGTTTGCCCTTCCATTCTTTCCGCCTCGGTGTAGAGGTGACGGAAGGCCCTTTCGGTCATCCCATAGATGAATTTCGCCTTTTGCTTTTCCTGAAGCTGAATTCCGTAGTCGCTGACCTTGCGGCGGCGCTGCTCCGGATTTCTTCTTGATTTCTTGTTGATGCCCACCACCTGGGGCTCAATCCCGAGTGCACGGCAGCGTTTTAAAATGGCTCCTGTATATCTAGACATAAAAACCTCCCTTACACTCTTCTTCTCTTCGGCGGACGGCAGCCATTGTGGGGAATGGGCGTAACATCCTTAATCAGGGTCACGGCCAGGCCGCTGGTTTCCAAGGCGCGGATCGCTGATTCACGGCCGGCGCCAGGTCCCTTGACATAGACTTCAACCGACTTTAAGCCCTGATCCACGGCTTTTTTTGCCGCTTCTTCGGCGCACATTTGCGAAGCATAGGGCGTTGATTTTCTTGAGCCTTTGAAGCCCAGCTGACCGGAGGATGCCCAGGAGATCGCGTTGCCATTCATATCGGTAATGGTGACAATGGAGTTATTGAAGGTGGAAATGATATGGGCTTTCCCATTCAATACTCCCCTGTTTCCCTTTTTCTTTTTTTCGCGGCGAACCGTCTTTTTCTTTTGGGCCATTATTTCTTACCTCCCACTTTTCTCTTGCCTTTTCGGGTACGGGCGTTGTTCTTGGTGTTCTGCCCACGAACCGGCAGATTTCTCCTGTGACGGATGCCTCTGTAGCAGTTAATTTCGCGAAGGCGTTTGATGTTTAAGGACACATCACGGCGAAGGTCGCCTTCCAGGTGGTACTGGCTCACCTGTTCACGGATGCGCGCAACTTCTTCCTCGCTAAGGTCCCGAACGCGAGTGTCGGGATTTACCTTTGCGTTGTTCAAAATTTCATTGGAGCGTGACCGGCCAATTCCAAAAATATAGGTGAGGCCAATCTCTACTCGTTTATCTTTTGGTAAATCAATACCTGCAATACGTGCCAAAATCCTTCACCCCCGTTTATCCTTGACGTTGTTTGTGCTTTGGATTGTCGCAGATCACCATCACGCGGCCTTTGCGCTTGATGATCTTGCATTTATCACACATCTTTTTTACTGATGGTCTGACTTTCATGACTTCCTCCTACTTTTTTCTCCAGGTAATCCTGCCCTTGGTTAGATCATACGGTGACAGCTCAACGGTGACGTGATCTCCCTCCAGGATGCGAATATAATTCATCCGCAGTTTTCCCGAAATGTGGGCCATGATATCGTGGCCGTTATCTAAAGTAACAATGAATATCGCATTGGGCAGCCGTTCTTTGACGACTCCCTCAACTTCTATGACATCTTTAGATGACATTCGCTCTCCTCTCCGGCCTGGAAAGGCTTTAGGGCCTTTCTGATCCAGGCATTGGTAAAATCTGGTCCTTGCTGTTGAGCTGATAAATCTTCAAGCACCCGGCGAAAGGGCTGCAGGTGAATGACCCGCTTTTTCTTCGGCTTTTCCAGCGTTCTTGTGCGTCCATCCACCACCATGACGTGCTTGGCATCCACGATCCTTAAAACCATAAGGACCTGACCCTTATCGTGTCCGGCCTTTGACCGGACGATTTGGCCGACTTGAAGTGGACAGGGCTGGTTCATTTGGCTTTCCTGGGTCATACGAGCGGGTCGAGCGACCGGTAAATTTCCTGGCTGACCTGATCGACACCCTGGTTGCCGTTGACTTTCATCAGCTTTCCCTGCTTTTGATAGAAGTCGATCAAAGGCTCGGTGTTTTTGTGATAGACATCAATCCGGTCTTTGACGGTTTCTTCCGTGTCATCTTTGCGCTGTTCAAGCGCCGCCCCGCAGCGATCGCAGATTCCTTCCTTTTTCGGAGGGTTGTCTTTGATGTGGTAGGAAGCGCCGCACTCCGGGCAGACCCTTCTTCCGGCCAGTCGTTCCACTAAGACCGGGCTGGGCACATCGATGCAAACGGCCGCGTCAATCTTCATTCCCCGCTCTTCCAATCCCTGATCCAGGGCTTCGGCCTGGGCAATGGTCCGGGGAAAGCCGTCCAGGAGAAATCCCTTTTGGGTATCGTCCTGGTCCAGCCGATCCCAGACCAAAGCGATGGTTAACTCATCGGGGACCAGCTTTCCTGAAGAAAGATAGGACTGGACCTGTTTTCCCAGTTCGGTTTCGTTTTTAATATTGGCGCGAAAAAGATCTCCGGTGGAAACATGAACCAGATCATATTGGTCAACCAGGTTCATGGCCTGGGTCCCCTTCCCCGCTCCTGGAGGTCCTAAAAGGACTAGTCTCATCTCGACTCCTTTCTAAGCAAACTGTTTTATCCGCCGTTTAACGGTTTAAGAAACCTTTATAATGCCGCATTTGCAGCCTTGCTTCCATTGCCCGGACAAGTTCCAAAACCACGCTGACGACAATGATGATGGAGGAGCCGCCGAGTCCCAGGGAAACGTGGAAGACCTGCATGACGATCGTTGGGATGATGGAAAGAACGGCCAAAACGATGGCGCCGATCAGAGTAATCCTGGAAACGATTTTGCGCAGATAATCCGTTGTCGGCTTTCCTGGGCGGATGCCGGGGATAAAGCCGCCGGACTGCTGGAGGTTCTTTGACTGCTCGTAAGCATTAAACTGAATCGAATTGTAAAAATAGGCAAAGGCGATAATCAGGACCACCTGCAGGAAGCCTTGAAATAAAACGCCGGCCCAGTTCGTTGGGGTTAACCATTTCTGGACGAATCGAGCGAAGCCGCCTCCGAAAATCAGCCCCAAAGTCTGCGGGAGAGCTAAGAGCGCCGAGGCGAAGATGATGGGCATTACGCCGGCCATATTGACCTTAATCGGAATATGGGTGGCCTGTCCTCCATACATCTTCCGGCCGACCACACGCTTTGCGTATTGAACAGGGACCTTGCGCTCGCCTTCGTTAAGAACAACCGTAAGGACCATAACTGCTAGGAAGATTAAAATAATGAGGATGTAGACCAGCCAATTGAGGTAGCCCCCGATTGCCATTTGGGTTAAACGCAGGAAGTTGCCCGGGAGAGCGGCGACGATGCCCATAAAAATGATAAAGGATACGCCGTTTCCTACGCCGTGGTCCGTGATCAGATCGCCGACCCAGACGACGAACTGGGCACCCGCAACCATAACCAAAATGGCGATGAATTTTTGCAGGGCGCCGCCAGAGGCGAAGGCATCGCCGAAAATTCCCTGAACCAGGGCAAAGCCCTGAAGAAATCCTAAGGCAACGCCTAGGTATTTGGTAATCCGGCCAATTTTTTCACGGCCTTCTTCCCCCTGCTTGGAGAGTTCTTCCAAGGAAGGAATGGCAAAGACCAAAAGTTCAACCACGATCGCGGCCGTAATGTAGGGTCCAACGCCCAGCGCGAATACGCTAAGGTTAGCCAAGCCGCCACCCGAAATCATATTGAGAATGCCCAAGAGA
>CABTZP010000035.1 GCA_902489375.1 uncultured Tissierellia bacterium
CGGTGGAGGAAGACCTGTCCATTAAAGAGCTGATGAAGGACCTGGGGATCCTTCACCTTTTTGCTGCCTCCGGCCTTCATGTCTCCATGATTTATACCATCTTGCTTACCCTTCTTTCGGCCTTTTCTTCCAATCGAAAAAAAGCGGATGTCCTGATTTTTACTGGCCTTTTCTTTTATGCAAGATTATTACATTTTCCCGCTTCGATCTGCCGCGCCAGCCTATTTTTATTTTTCAGGGAGATCGCTTTGCTGACCCATAAAAAAATCTGTTTTTCCCGGATCTTTTTGCTCTCTTTAACAATCTTTTTGCTTTTTCATCCTGAGCAAATTTTTTCTCCGGGATTACTTTTGTCCTATGCTTGCGCGCTGGGCATCCATTGTGGAAACCGGATCCAGAAGAGGACTCCCTTTCATAGCAAGTTTTTCGAAACGGTTCGTCTGAGTCTGTGGATTTCTCTTTTCACCCTGCCGATTACCGCCGCAATGAATGATCACTGGAACCCTATTGTTTTTCTTGCCAACCTCTTTGCCATTCCTTTTTTTACCTTGATTTTTGTCATCGGCATGGTTCTTTATTTTTTAAGCCTCTTGCCTTTTTCTTTTTCTCTTTTCATGAAAGGGATTGCCAGGCTCTATCAGGGATTTGAATATCTATTAAAAGGACTTTTTTTGATCCGGCCCCCGTCAATTCCTCTTTTTTCTCTGCGAAGAGTTCAAGCCCAGTATTTTCTTCTTCTGGGTCTGATTTTATTTTTTAGGATGGGTTTCTGGGAAAAGCTGACCAACCAATGGATGAGCCGCCCTTTTCTTGACCGAAAAATAGCAAAGGCCAGGCTGATCTTCTTTTTTCAGGGACTTTTCCTTTTTACATTTTTTTACCTCAGCCTAAGCGCTTTGCTTTTTCGGGGACCGGTTTTTTACGCCTTGGATGTGGGGCAGGGAGATGCCTTTCTTCTCCAGTATGAGGGAAAAAATATTCTCTTTGATACCGGGGGAAAGTTTGATTTTCGCGAAAAAAGAGACCGGGACGGGGAAAATTTCGTTCGCCTCTTAAGTGAATTGGGTGTAGATCGGTTGGATGCCGTTTTTTTATCCCATAAAGACTATGATCATATCGGAAATTTAAAAAGTGTAACGGAACGGATGAAGGTTTCAAGGATCTTTTGTTCTCCCGATTCAAGGGGAGGGCTGGATCCGGATATGGATCTTCTCATTACCGAGGACCCGAAAAAGAAAGAAAAAATGATTATTGAGCCCGTTAAAGACCATCAGCGCTTTTGGATTAGTAAAAAAGAAAAAGGGGGAAAAAAACCCTTAACCATCACCGTTCTCTACCAAGGGCTTTTTACCGCCCAGGACCGGAATAATGAATCCATGGTTCTGCTTTTGGATTATGGTCCCCGCATCCTTTTAACAGGAGATTTTGAACAGGATGAGAAATGGAAAGAATATTGGCCGACGAAGATCAGCCTTTTTAAGCTGGCTCACCATGGTTCAAAAAAAGGGACCTCTATAGCCATCCTTAAAAAGACCCAGGCCCAAAGGGCCATCATTTCGTCAGGAAGAAATAATTCATATGGGCACCCGGCTCCAGAGACCCTAAAAAGACTGGAAGAAGCCGGAATTCCCTATGACCGAACCTCAGAAATGGGGACCGTGGTCTATCAAAAAGTCTGGGGAAAGCCGAATCTTCTTTATGGAATAAGGATAAGGGACAGGGATCAGGCTCAAATTCAGTCGCTTCTTTTCTCCGCCCTTTTCTTTTTCTATTGGATGACGAAAACGCCTTTATCGGACAGTCTGATTGAAATCCAGAGGTCTTCTTTGGCTGCCAATCGAAAGGATCAGGCCAATGCAAAACAAATTGATGATTTGAAAGGTGCCTCCGTTTGAAATCAGGGGAAGAGGAATGCCTGTCATGGGCATTAGTCCCAGGGTCATTCCGATATTTTCAAAGATATGGATAAAGAGCATAGCGCAGATGCCTAAAGCCAAAGAGCTTTCAAACGGCGTGTTGGCATTTTTGCTAATCGAAAGACCCCGAAAAAGGATCAGCCCATAAGCTAGGATCAAGCTGGCTCCGCCAAGAAAACCGAACTGCTCGGTTAAAACGGCAAAGATGAAGTCAGTATCCTGGGCTGGAATAAAGCCAAATTGGGTCTGCGTTCCCGCAAGATAGCCTTTACCGGTAATTCTTCCGGAACCAATGGCAATCGTGCCCTGAAGGCCCTGGTAAGCATAGCCCATGGGATCCAGATTGGGGTTTAGAAAATTTAAGATCCGGTATTGCTGCTTTTCTGACAGATTCATGTAAATTAATGGAGCCGCGAGCAGGGCAAGAATGACTGCCGCCAAAATGTATTTCCAGGAAATGTCCGCCTGAAAGACCATGATGGCAATAAAAAAAAGAAAAACGGCAGTGGTCCCCAGATCCGGCTGGAGCATGATCATCATCAGGGGGATGCCCATCAGTAGAGCCAGAAAGAGAACCGTTTGGAATTGATTAAGCCTTGCCCGATATTTCTCGAGAAAATAGGAAAGGAAAAAAATGATTCCCACTTTGGCAAATTCAGAAGGCTGAAATTGAAAAGACCCTACCCTCAGCCAGGAATTTGCTCCCCAACTCTCTTTGCCATGACCAAAAAGAAGGACGAGGACAAGAAGCGAGAGAGAGAGAAAATAAGCCGGTTTGGCAAGCATTTTCAGGTAGGCGGTATCGACAAATTGTAAAAAGAAGATCAGAACAAATCCGGTGACGGTGGCAATGCCCTGGTTTTTCAAGCCCTCCCAGCCAATTCCCTTGGGCACAAGGGCGGAATGGACTAAAAAAATGCCAAAAATACAAACCGCCAGGGTGCTGAGGAAGAGGATCCAGTCGAATTGTTCAAATACTTTTTTATTGCGATTGAACATATCGGCCCTTTCTAATTCGTACGCATTTGAGGATGACGTTGGCGAACCCTCATTTCTTCATTATAATAAATTTAATCCCGAACGCCTAATCGAAGAAGAGGTTGAGCTGATGAAAAAAATGACAAAAGAAGAAGCTAGTGAAATCATGGAAATTCTTTTTGAAAATTATCCTGGTTTAAAGCCCTATTTAAATGCAAAAAATCCTTTTGAGACTCTTATTGCAACGATTCTTTCCGCCCAGACAACCGATGCCCGTGTGAATATGGTCACGCCCGTTCTTTTTGAACGGTATCCGGATCCCCAAAGCCTTGCTCAGGCCAGCGAAGAAGAGGTGATAGAGATCATTCGAACGATCGGTTTTTTTAGGAACAAAAGTAAAAATATTATCTTGACATCAAAGGCCCTCCTTAGCCAATTTGAGGGCAGAGTTCCCCAGGAGATGCAGGATCTTTTAACCCTTCCGGGCGTGGGGAGAAAAACGGCGAATGTGGTTCGAGCGAATGCCTTTGGCTTTTCTACGATGCCGGTTGACACCCATGTTTTCCGGGTTTCCAATCGCTTAGGCCTTTCCTCGAGCAAAAATCCCGATGAATGTGAAAAAGATCTCTGCCGGATTCTTCCTCAAGACCAGTGGAACGATGGGCATCTGGCCCTTATTATGCATGGAAGGACCTTTTGTAAGGCCAGAAAGCCGGCCTGTGAGGATTGCCCATTAAAAGGCCATTGCCGTTTCAATGCCCAGGAAAGGAAGAGGAAAAAGTGAAGATCGCCATCGTTGGAGGGGGAGCTTCCGGCTTTGCCCTGGCGGGTCTTTTATCGGAAAAGAAAAAAGAGCTGAACCTGGAAATCGCTATATATGAACAAGGAACCGCGCCTTTACGAAAGGTCCGGGCAACGGGCAATGGTCGCTGCAATTTCACCAATCGGAACATGGCCCCCGATTTTTATACGGGGGGATCTTCATCCTTTGTCAAACCAATTCTCGAACGCTTTTCTTTTCCCCAGGCGCTGGATTTTTTTGACTCCCTGGGCATGCCAACGGTGAGTCTGGAAAGCGGGATGACCTATCCCAGAACCCAAATGGCTGAAACGGTAGCCAGTCTTCTTTACGCGAAAGCCTTGCATGGGGGTGTGGAACTTTTTACCGAAAAAAAAGCCGTGGAACTCAAACGATCCGGAAAGGGATTCGAAATTCAATGGGAAGGGCCGGGAAAGACCTCTTCAGCGACCTACCCAGATCTGGTTGTCCTTTCGACCGGAGGGGCCTTTGGCATTGGAAAAAAAGAATGGTCCAATGGATATTCTCTTGTAAAAAGCTTAGGCCACCGTTTACGCCCGATTCATCCGGGGATCGTCGCTTTAACCGTTCAGGAAAAAGACCTTTGCCAAGCCCTTTGCGGCTTGAAAATGGAGGCCGACTTTAACCTGACGATCGGAAATGAGCAGGAAGAAAAAAAGGATGCCGGCGACCTGATTTTTACGGATTATGGCCTCTCCGGAATCGGAATTTTCCGCCTTTCCAATCAGGTCCTGGACGCCTTGCAGGACGAAAAAGAGATTCAATTAAAAATCAACCTCTTTCCGGATTGGCCAGAAGAAAATTTTTCTTCCTACCTTTATCGCCAGTTTCAAAAAAATGCTTGGACCGCGGAAGAAGTGGTAAGGGGAATCTTACCGAATAAGGCGGCTAGTCCCTTGCTAAAACGTGCAGGGATAGATCCAAAGGCGCCGGCGAAATCCCTTACCTGGGAAGAGACGCGGACATTTTCCGCCCTTCTTCATGGGCTTGTTTTCCATCCGACAGGAAGAAGGAAAAAAGATCACGGCCAGATCACCTGTGGAGGGATTGCCACGGATCAGGTGAATGCCCAAACCCTCATGTCTACGATCCAGCCCGGCCTTTTTTTTACCGGAGAAGTGCTTGATGTCCAGGGAATTTGTGGGGGATATAATCTTCACTGGGCCTGGGCATCCGCTTTTGCCGCCTATCAAGGGATTATCGATTGGATTAGGCAGGCAAAGCAAGCGAAAAACTCACCGCCAATCGGATGAGATGTTATAATATAAAACTAACTCGAACGGCTAAAAACCCTGTTTTTATCCCGGAACGTGTACACGAATGGCGTGGGCAGGCCAAGCTGCTCAGGAAGGAGCTTATTTTGACTTATCAAGAATTACCCAAAGTCAGAGAGGGCGAGCTTTCTCTGGTTGACCAGTGGAAGGAGATGGATCTTCTCCACCGGGCATGGACGGAGAGGGAAGATGGGCCGACTTATGTTTTCTATGATGGCCCGCCAACCGCCAACGGTCGGCCTGGCGTTCATCATGTCATTTCCCGTACCCTAAAAGACATGACCTGCCGGTTTAAAACCATGCAGGGTTATAAAGTTCGTCGTAAGGCCGGATGGGACACCCATGGGCTCCCTGTAGAAATTCAAGTTGAAAAAGAGCTTGGTTTTCACAATAAGCAGCAAATTGAAGATTATGGGATTGAAAAATTCAATCAGAAATGCCGGGACTCTGTCTTCCTGTACAGCGATCTTTGGAGGAAGATGTCAGAGCAGATGGCCTATCTTTGCGATATGGATAATCCCTATATTACGCTGAACAATGATTACATTGAAACGGTCTGGCATTTGATTGACTCTTTCTTTAAAGACGGACTGGTTTATAAGGGCGCAAAAATTCTGCCCTACTGTCCCCGGTGCGGGACGGGACTTGCCTCTCATGAGGTTGCGCAGGGTTATCAAGAAGATAAGGTAACAACGGTCTATGCTAAGTTTCCGGTAAAGGGAAAGGATCACCTCTATTTCCTTGCCTGGACAACGACTCCCTGGACCCTCCTATCCAATGTCTGCCTTACTGTTCATCCGGATGTTGACTATGTTTATGTTGAGCAGGGAGAAGATCAGCTGATTTTAGCCAAAGATCTGATGGAAAGCGCTTTGAGAAAAGAATACGGACCGGTAAAGGTTCTTAAGCAATGCAAGGGCAAAGACCTGGAGTATATGGAATATGACCAGCTTTTGCCCTTTATCAAGGTACCCGGCAAAGCCTTTTTCGTTACCTGCGCTGATTATGTTACGACGACCGACGGAACCGGTGTGGTCCATACCGCGCCGGCTTTTGGGGAAGACGATTATCAGACGGGACTTCGCTATCAGCTTCCGATGATTCAGCCAGTTGGCCCAGATGGGGCCTTTGATGAGGGACCATATAAAGGAACCTTTGTAATGGATGCGGATCCGGAAGTAATCCGATATTTGTCCGACCATGGCCTGCTTTACGCCCGGCAGAAAATTGTTCATAACTATCCTCACTGCTGGCGTTGTCACACCCCCCTTATCTATTACGCAAAGCCTTCTTGGTACATTAAAATGTCGGCTTTCCGGGAGGATCTGGTTCGGGAAAATAACAAAGTCAACTGGGTGCCGGATTACATTGGACAGGGCCGGTTCGGCAATTGGCTGGAGAATCTGAAAGATTGGGCAATTTCCCGGTCTCGGTATTGGGGAACGCCATTAAATATCTGGGTTTGCTCGGAATGCGGACATGCCCAATCGATTGGTTCTAGACAAGAACTCAAGGAAAAGGCAAAGGAGGAGGTCAGTTTGGATATTGACCTTCACCGTCCTTTCGTTGATCAGGTCCATTTGACCTGTCCCAAATGCGGGGGGACCATGAACCGGGAAGCAGATGTTTTAGATGTCTGGTTCGATTCCGGAGCCATGCCCTTTGCTCAGCTCCACTATCCTTTTGAGCACAAAGATGAGCTGGATGGGTTCTTCCCCGCGGATTTTATCTGCGAAGGCATTGATCAGACCAGGGGCTGGTTCTATACCTTAATGGCCATTTCCGTTCTTTATACAGGAAAAGCGCCCTATAAAAATGTCCTAGTCAACGACCTGGTGTTGGATAAAGAGGGACAAAAAATGTCGAAGTCGAAGGGAAATACCATTGACCCCTTCGCCCTCTTCGATCAGTATGGGGCGGATGCTGTCCGCTTTTACACCCTATACGTTTCACCCACCTGGCTACCTACCAAATTTGACGAAGACGGACTTAAGGAAGTCAACGCGAAGTTTTTCCGGTCTTTGAGAAATATCTATGCCATGTTTAGCCTTTATGCCAATACGAATGGGATGGACGCCTCTCTTCTTTCCGTCGACCCGATGGGGAGACCGGAAATCGACCGTTGGCTGATCAGCCGCTACCAATCTCTCTATGCTTTTTATTTGGAAAACATGGAGGCCTACCAATATAACAAAGTCGTCCATGCAATTTCGGACTTTGTTGTGGAAGATATGTCCAATTGGTACATCCGCCGAAGCCGTGATCGGTTCTGGTCCTCAGAAGATACCCTTGAGGTCCAATCGGTTTTCCGGACAACCTATGAAGTTTTGCTTGGACTTTCGAAGATGCTGGCACCGATCATCCCATTTTTAGCGGACGAACTCTACCAGGCCCTGACCCAGGGAAAGAAAATGGATACCGTCCATCTGGAATATTTGGATAAAGCAGATACCTCCATGGTGGATAAGAAGCTGGAAAAGAAGATGGATCTGGTTCGAAAGATCGTCAATTTAGGCCGCGCCTCTCGCGAGGATGCGGGAATTAAAGTCCGCCAGCCACTCTCTGAGATCCAGGTCGATCAGGTCTTCAAACCCATTATCGATGATTTGACAGGCCTGATTAAGGAAGAGCTCAATGTCAAAAACATTGTCTTTTCGGATCATCTGGACGAACTGATGAATATTGAGCTGAAACCGAACTATAAAGTAGCTGGAAAGGCTCTGGGCTCGAAAATCAAAGAGTTCGCCAGCTATCTTTCCAAGGCCCCGTCCCACGATCTGTTGAAGAAACTTGAAGAAGGCCCCCTCCATCTTTTATTAAGCAAAGAAGAAACGGCCATTCCGAAGGACTATATTTCTGTTAACTATCAAGCCAAAGAGGGCTATGACGTGATGATGGAAGGAGAAGTTTCGGTCGTCCTGGATACGGCACTCACAGAGGAGCTGATTGAAGAAGGCTATGTCCGGGAGTTTATTTCCAGAGTCCAAAAACAAAGAAAGGAAAATGGTTATCAGGTTGCGGACCGAATCCATATCACCTTTACGGCGGACGACGAAATCGCCCAATCATTTGAAAATTATGCTTCCATGATTCAGGAAAATACCCTTGCTTTGAAAATCGAAAGAAAGGAAAAGTCGGATCAGGAGCCTGTGGATATTAACGGTCATCGCGTTGTTTTTACGCTTGAGCGGATTCAATAAAAAAATCAAGATCATCAAGAAAAAAGTTTTGATAGTTCAGAAAACGCCCGGAAAGAGAACACCACTCATCCGGGCGTTTCATTTGCATAAGGGAAAAAAATTGGATATAATATAAAAACATTTTTTAAACAGGAACGATTTTTCTTTAAAAATCGCTTTTTTCTTCTGTGATTCATTGACTTTTTCCGTCGATTCGAGCTATACTTAATACTTGCTATTTGTAATAATGTGCCTAATTGGCACATTTTTTGCCTGTTTTAAAAATGGATGTTTCCCCGAAGAGTATGGACAAGAGGTAGCTATGGTATTGCACAATCATACAGAAATGTATGGACACACGGCCAGAGAGACTTTTTCCCGCATCCCTCAGGTCTTGGAGCTTCCAAACCTGTTAGCGATCCAGAAGGAGAGCTTTCAATGGTTTATGGAAGAAGGGCTAAGAGAGGTTCTGGAAGAAATTTCTCCCATTCGCGACTATTCAGGCGGGCTAATTCTTGATTTTATTGATCATCGTTTTGAAGATCTGCCCGAATATTCGATCGAAGAATCGAAAGAAAGAAACGTTAACTACGCCAGAAAGCTCAAAGTAAAAGTTCGCCTCATTAAAATGGAAGAGGGCGAAATCAAAGAAGTGAAGGAACAGGAAGTCTATTTTGGGGACATCCCCATGATGACTCCCTCCGGGACGTTCATTATTAATGGAGCGGAGCGGATTATTGTTTCTCAGCTGATCCGTTCTCCCGGGGTCTATTATGATCAGGCCTATGATAAGGCCGGAAATACGGAAATCTCTTCCACAGTCATTCCTAACCGGGGCGCTTGGATCGAATTTGACAACGATGCCAATGGGGTCGTCAATGTGCGAATTGATCGAACCCGAAAGCTTCCCGCAACGACGCTCATCCGTATTCTTTTATTTGATACCGATGAGGAAATGCTGGACGTTTTTGGAGAAAGCGAGCATCTCAAGCGCACGCTTGAAAAGGAAGTTTCCAAAAATCGAAGCGATGCTGTCATTGAAATCTATAAAAAACTCAAACCGGGGGACATGGCTTCTATCGAATCAGCCGAACCTCTGATTCGCAATATGTTTTTTGATCATCGCCGCTACGATTTGGCTTCCGTCGGCCGCTATAAGTTTAATAAAAAATTAGCTATCTCCTCTCGAATCAACGGAAAAGATCTGGCAAAAGACGCCATTTCTCCGGACGGTGAAATCATTGCCCGAGCAGGAGAGAGCGTAGATGAGGACCTTGCCCTTGCCATAGAAAATGCCGGGATCAATATTGTTGATATTTATAACAATAAGACCAGAGAAGAGGTTGTCCGGGTAGTGGGCAATCATTTTGTGGATTACCGGGTCTTTCAGGATCAAATCCCCGATGTTGATCTTTCGACCCTCCGTTTCTCGGAAAAGATCTACTATCCAGCGATGGAGGAGATCCTTGAGCATTTTGCCCAGGACAGCGAAGGGGAATTTGACAGTCCAAATAAGAAAATTTCCTATATTAACAAACATCTTGATGACCTGGCCCCCCATCACATCACCCCCTCGGATATCATGGCTGCTTTCTCCTATCAGCTGAACCTTTACCAGGGGGTAGGACGGACCGACGATATTGACCATCTGGGAAACCGCCGGGTACGCTGCGTTGGGGAACTTTTGCAAAATCAGTTCCGCATCGGCCTTTCGCGGATGGAAAGAGTTGTCCGGGAACGCATGACAACGGGGGATCAGGACCTTGCCACCCCACAAAATCTTTTAAATGTTCGCCCCGTGACGGCGGCCGTTAAAGAGTTTTTTGGCTCTTCCCAGCTCTCTCAGTTTATGGATCAAACCAATCCCATGTCGGAGCTGACCCACAAAAGAAGACTTTCTGCGCTGGGCCCCGGCGGCCTTTCCAGAGACCGTGCGGGAGCGGAAGTGCGAGATGTTCATAATTCCCATTACGGAAGAATTTGTCCGATCGAGACCCCTGAAGGCCCCAATATTGGTCTGATTACATCCCTAACCACCTATGGCCATATCAATCAGTACGGCTTTATTGAAACCCCTTACCGAAAAGTTGAGCTGGGAAAGGGCCGGGTGACCAATGAAATTGTCTATTTAACCGCCGATGAGGAAGACCGCTTTATCAAGGCTCAGGCCAACGAACTCTTGGACGAAAATGGCTATTTTGTCAATGACCGGGTTTCCGGACGAGGGATTGATGCGGTCAACGGCATTTTCCCTAAAGAACAGGTCCACCTCATGGATGTTTCTCCCCAGCAGATCGTCTCCGTTGGGGCGGCCATGATTCCTTTCCTGGAAAACGACGACTCAACCCGCGCACTGATGGGGACCAATATGCAGCGTCAGGCCGTTCCCCTGATTAAATCCGAGGCGCCGATCATCGGCACAGGAATTGAGCACAAGGCGGCGCTGGATTCCGGCGTTTGCGTACGCGCCCAAATGGACGGGGTGGTCAGTAAAGTTGATGCGACCCAAATCACTATCCATGGCGATGATGGTCGGGATGAAGATTATGTCATCATGAAATTTCGCAGAGCCAACCAGGGAACCTGCTTTAATCAAAGACCCATCGTCAAGGAAGGACAAAGAGTTAAGGCCGGAGAGATTATTGCGGACGGGCCATCGACAGACATGGGAGAAATCGCCCTCGGGAAAAACATCCTTATCGCCTTTATGGAATGGGAGGGCTATAACTACGAAGACGCCATGCTGATTAGTGAGGATCTGGTTGTCAACGATGTGATGACCTCTATCCATATTGAAGAAAGATCCTGTGAAGCCAGGGAAACCAAATTAGGACCAGAGGAAATCACCCGGGATATCCCCAATGTCGGGGAAGATATGAGAAAGAACCTGGATGAGGATGGGATTATTCGCATTGGAGCGGAGGTCGTTGCCGGAGATATTTTAGTCGGAAAAGTCACGCCAAAGGGCGAAACAGAGCTTTCTCCGGAAGAAAGACTTCTTCGGGCGATTTTTGGCGAAAAGGCAAGGGAAGTGCGCGACGCTTCTTTGAAGGTTCCCCATGGAGAATCCGGCATTGTTGTAGATATCAATCGATATTCTCGGGCCAATGGCGATGAACTGGCGCCGGGCCTGAATGAAGTTGTTCGGGTCTATGTCGCTTCAAAACGAAAAATTATGGTCGGTGATAAGCTTTGCGGCCGGCATGGCAACAAAGGTGTTGTCTCCCGCATTCTTCCTAAAGAGGATATGCCGTTTTTGCCCGACGGGACGCCCATTCAAATCTGCTTGAACCCCCTGGGCATACCTTCTCGAATGAATCTTGGCCAGGTATTGGAAGTTCACCTTGGCCTGGCGGCGAAAAAACTCGGATGGAGGGTCGCAACGCCGGTTTTTGATGGCGCTCAGGACTATGAAATTGAAGAAGCTCTCCGCAAGGCCGGATATGATATTTCTGGTCAAATCCACTTACGAGATGGCCGAACCGGAGACTATTTCGACGCCCCGGTTACGGTGGGTTATATGTATATCCTTAAGCTCCATCATATGGTAGAAGAAAAAATCCATGCCCGCTCAACCGGACCCTATTCCTTAGTTACCCAGCAGCCCCTTGGCGGAAAGGCCCAGTTTGGGGGCCAGCGCTTCGGAGAAATGGAGGTCTGGGCGCTGGAAGCGTACGGCGCGGCCCATACCCTTCAGGAAATGCTGACGGTAAAATCCGATGATGTGACCGGACGTGTGCGGACCTATGAATCCATAGTAAAGGGAGAAAACATTCCTCAGCCTGGCATTCCGGAGAGTTTTAAGGTTCTCATTAAAGAACTTCAGTCTCTGGCTTTGGATGTCCGCCTCCTCGATGAAGACGAAGACGAAATTCAGCTTCGAAGTGACCTCGACGATGTCACCCGGTTCTCCGAAATCGAGGACATTGATGAAGGACAAAGCCAGGAGCTTCCCAGC
>CABTZP010000036.1 GCA_902489375.1 uncultured Tissierellia bacterium
AATAATCAGGAAACCAAGCAGCTCCTGATCTCAGGCCTGGGCAACGTCCAGCTCGAATCCATGATCAGCCGTCTGGCCTCCGATTATGATGTCCATGTCCATCGGGTCCCCCTGATCATTCCTTACCGGGAGACCATTCGAGGCACTTCGGAGGTCCAGGGACGCCATAAAAAGCAGACTGGCGGCGCCGGCCAGTTCGGCGATGTCTGGATTCGTTTTGAACCGATTGAAGAGGGCTTTGAATTTGCTGAAGAAGTCTTTGGCGGATCCGTTCCCAAGAACTACTTCCCCGCCGTCCAAAAAGGTCTGGAAGAATCCCTGGAATCCGGCCCTCTGGCAGGCTATCCGGTCACGGGCCTTCGGGCGGTTCTCTACGACGGCTCCTACCACCCCGTCGATTCCAATGAAATGGCCTTTAAGCTGGCCGCGAGGTTGGCTTTCAAGAATGGTCTGCCCAAGGCGAAGCCTGTTCTCCTTGAGCCGGTCATGTCTTTAAAGATTATCATCCCGGATGCCTTCCTAGGCGATGTCATGGGCGACATGAACAAGCGCCGTGGCCGGATCCTGGGCATGGAACAGGATAACAGCGGAAACCAGGTAGTCAACGCCGAAGCTCCCTACGCGGAAATCACCGAGTATGCCATTGATCTTCGCTCAATGACCCAGGGACGAGGCTCCTTTACGATGGAATTTAAAGCCTATGAACAGGTTCCCAATGAAATCGCGGAAAAGATCATTGAAGAGTCCCATAAAGAAGGCGAAGAATAATCGGCTGGGGAAAACCCAAAGGGAAAAGAAGGTTCACCCTCAGGCCGAACAAGATGCATAAAAGAACTGGCCATGGCAAAGATCTTTGCCATGGCCAGTTTTTTTAGCCGCACCCTTACTTTTCTTTTTTCTTGCCATCAAAATCCTCGTCCACCCGCTTTAACACCAGTCCCGTTCGGCAAGGTGAATAGATAACAATCCCATGGGAAAAATCGGTCGTTTCCAGCCGCTGGGCAGAGTATACGTAATCTTCATCAATCCGGCCATAGCCCCCGTATTTTAAACGGTCCGTTGAAAAGACGACCCGGTATTTTCCCTTCCCGTGAATGGGAAGAGAAAGCTGAGAGTAGGAGTTGGTCGGATGGAAATTAAAGAGAAAGACGAGATCATTCATCCGGTAAGCGATCAGTTTTCTTGCCTGGTCAAGCCAGAGGATTTGAA
This sequence comes from uncultured Tissierellia bacterium, assembly GCA_902489375.1. Lineage (GTDB taxonomy): Bacteria > Bacillota > Clostridia > Tissierellales > Peptoniphilaceae > CABTZP01. The sequence continues at coordinate 1,210 of CABTZP010000036.1, forward strand.
TTCCCTCGGAAGAAAAGAGCTTCTCTTTCTTGGCGAAGCGGATGAGATCCTGGTCAAAGGCGAGAAGGTAAGCATATTTAAGGGACTGATTATCCGCCAAATGCCACTGCCTTTTCGCGTATTTGTAAGACCAACCGTTTTCCATCCGGGGAAAGTCAATCCATTCCGGATGGCCGAACTCATTGCCCATAAAATTTAAGTAGCCATCCGTCCCCGTCGCCAAGGTGATGAAACGAATCATCTTATGAAGGGCGACGGCCCGGTCAACAATATAGTTTTCATCATCCTTTCGCATATGCCAGTAGGCTTCCGCGTCCGCCATCCAGAAAAAGAGGGTCTTATCGCCCACCAGCGACTGGTCATGACTTTCGGCATAGGAAATCCGCTTCTCCCCGGGCCGGAAGGTGGTCAGTTCATAATACATTTCATAAACATTCCAGTCATGGTCATCTTTTTGCATATTGCGAATCCAAAGGTCGGCAATGCCCATGGCCAGGCGAAAATCAAAGCCCATTCCGCATAGGTCTGTAGGCAGGCAGAGACCCGGCATCCCGCTCATATCTTCGGCGATGAGGATGGCCTGGGGATTGATTTCATGAACCAGGTCGCTTGCCAGCGAAAGGTAGGTTTCGGCCTCAATATTGGTATTTAAGGAAAAGTATTTGCCATAGTCCGTGAACTGGGTGCCTAGGCCATGATCCCAGTAAAGCATGGAGCTTACTCCATCAAAGCGAAAACCGTCCAGATGGTACTCTTCCATCCAATACTTTAGGTTCGAAAGAAGAAAATGGAGAACTTCTGTTTTCCCGTAGTTAAAGCACATCGAATCCCAGGCGGGATGAAAGCCCCGGTCACCAGAATAGAAAAACTGCTCCTGACTGCCGTCAAAATAGGCAATTCCCTCATTCACGTTTTTTGCTGCGTGAGAGTGGACAAGATCCATTAAAACCCGAAGGCCCATGGAATGAGCCTTATTGACCAGATATTTGAAATCATCGGGCGTTCCGAACCAGTAGGCCACGGCGAAAAAACTGGAGACATGGTAACCAAAAGACCCGTAATAGGGGTGCTGCATAATGGCCATAAGCTGAACCGTGTCGTAGCCATCTTCCTGAATCCGGGGAAGGATATTATCGGCGAATTCCCGGAAGGTGGAGATCCGCTCCTCCTCCTGGCTGATTCCGACATGGGCCTCGTAAATGCAGGGAGGGGCGGTTCCTGGATCGAAATTTTCATCGGTCCAGGGAAAGGGCTCCGGGGGCGCCCAGATTTGCCCGATCCAGTCGGCATGGCCATCTTCATGAAATTCCTGAATCACCCGATGAATATATAATGGAATTTTATAATGATCCTTTCCCCCATAGCGGACGATGACCTTGATTTTTTGCAGGTGCTGAAGGGCGTGTTTTCCCTCGAGGAAAATCTCCCAAACCCCGTTTTCCCGTGCTTCCAAAGGGTGGCTGTGGGCTTGCCAATGGTTAAAATCACCGGTCAGAAACAGGGCCTCCGCTCCAGGAGCCCATTCCCGGTAGACCCAGCCTCGATCCGTCCGATGAAAGCCAAAATAGGCATCTCCATCCGCCAGGTCAGAGAGGCTTTTCGCCTTATGCAGAAGTTCATTTTTTCTTTCCAGATACCGGCTTTGACGTAGGGTCAGATCCTGGGAATATTTAGAAAGCCAAGGATCAATATCCAGCAGCTGCTGAACGGATTCTTGAACACATTTTTTCATTGAAAAAACTCCTTCCTTTTCTGGCGGAGCCGAAGGCCCTGACGGGGCGAAAAGACCTTTTCCCTAGAGCAGACCTCCGTCCGGGAAATAAAAAATGGATATTCATGAAAGATTAGTAATGAAAACGTTGCCTTTCATTCATTATAGCACCTTTCGGCCTCCTCTTTTTCATTCTATGATAAAATTCAGATAGTGTGCGAAAAATACAGGACCCTTCCCTTTTGGCGAGGGTCAGGCATAAAGTAGAAGTAAGAAGGAGCGAACATGAGAAAAGATGACCGTTATGAGGATGGTGAATATGAATATGAAGGTCGGCCCTTCCAGGTGACCATCACCGCGGTGATCCTTGTCGTCATCGTGCTGGGTCTGATTTTTCTGGGATCTGATATTTTTATCAACGCCATGTCTAGGGAAACGAAAAGCCCGGACACGAAGAAAAAACAAGTCCAAAGCGCCGAAAACGAACCGGCGCCTTTGGAACCTAGGGAAAACGGAGATACCCTGGTGGAAGATCTGCCGACCACGGTTCCTGGACAGGCGAGCATGGATGATCCCGATTCCTGGAAGGGGAAGACCTTCTCCTTCCAGGGCAATGCCAACATCAGGACTCAGCCGGGAAAAGACAATCCCTCAAATGGTATGGCCAGTCCGGGAGATGAAATTACCGTCAAAGACGCCCGCCTGACTGGAGAAGTGATCTGGGTTCAGGGCACCATTCAACTAGAGGGGGCAGAGACCAAAGAAGGCTGGGTCTATGCCCCGCTGTTAAATCCCAGACCCCTGGATAATCATGAAATGAACGAACAAGGAGAGGAGACCCCATGACTTGGTTACGTACGGCTTGCGCAAGCCCCAAGGTCCATTTAGCTGACCCGGATGAAAATAAAGAAGAAATCGCTCATATCCTCGATGAACTGGCGGAAAAAGAAATCGACCTTGCGCTCCTTCCGGAGCTTTCCCTCACTGGAGCCAGTCTCGGCGATTTGTACCGGGAAGAAGCCCTGCTCAGTCGGGCAAAGGAGGCCCTCTTTGACCTGGCCGCGCTGACAAAAAAACTCGGGATTCTTTATTTCGTGGGTCTTCCGGTGAAGGTCGAGGGAAAAATTTATTCCGCCATGGCCGGGATCTTTAAGGGAAGGGTGGAAGTTTTGCTGGGCAGATCCTCCTTTCCCGCGGCTTCCTTTTATGATTTCCATCGGGTTTTTCAGCCCTTAAAAGACCCCACCCTCCTTTCTGAGGAACTCGTTTTTCTGCCTTCCGGTGCCCTCTTTACTTGGGCTGAGGTGAAGATGAGCCTCTTTTTTGAAAGCGATCTAAAAAGCGGATGGCGGATAGACCTTGCCCAAGCGCAAGACGCTGACCTGCTTCTTATTCCCGCCGCGGCCCCCTGGAAGCTGGGCGCGGCCGAAAAAAAGGAAAGGGACCTCAAGGCCCTTTCCGGCCGGGGATTCGGTCTTTTGTACGCCTCCGCCGGTTTAGGCGAATCCACGACCGATCAGGTCTTCAGCGCGGAAAAATACCTGATCGAATCCGGAAAAACGCTGAAAAAGTCGGCCTTAATCGGCTCCTCCGAGGGGCGCGAGTTTTGGACCAAGGACTGGGAAGAAATTCCCCCGCTTTTGGAAGAAAGCGGAATTTCTCTTTGTTCAGGGAATACCTGGGCAAGCCATGAAGCCCAAGAAGAAAATAGCCCCCGTTTTGATTTAATTTTTACAGACTTCGATTTGGACCGCATTCGAATCGACCGGCGAAAAGAAATCGTCCAAAAAGGACGAGACCAGGCCAAAGAAGAGTTCTTTCTTCAATCCCGCGATAATGAAAGCCCGGTCGGCTCTTTTGCCCTGGAGCTTTGCGAAGGATCTTCCCCGCGAGACCATCAAAAGGTCCTTCGTGAAATCAATCCCCTTCCCTTTGTTCCCGATCAGGAAGAAGACCTTCAGGACATTCTCACCCTTCAAGCCCTGGGCCTTTGCACAAGGATGCAGGCCGCCGGCGCCCAAGACCTTTGGATCGGCCTATCGGGGGGGCTTGATTCCACCCTCGCCCTTCTGGTCTGCCTTCGCGCTGTCGAAATGCTGGGCCTGGACCGAAAAAAGATCCATGCCGTCACCCTTCCTTCTTATGGAACCTCCGATAAGACCCATGACAATGCCTGGAAACTCGGCAGGAGCCTTGGCATCGATTTTCGGGAGATCCCCATCCACAAGGCGATGGAGGTTCACTTTAAAGACATCGGTCTTGCAGAAGGGGACCATTCCGTCGCTTTTGAAAATGCCCAGGCCAGAGAAAGAACCCAAATTCTCTTTGATTTGGCCAACCTTTACGGGGGCATTTTGGTCGGGACCGGGGATCTGAGTGAAATTGCCCTGGGCTGGTCAACCTATAATGGGGACCATATCTCTTCTTATGGAGTTAACCAGACCATCCCCAAGACCCTGGTTCGTGCTTTGGTCCGATCGGAAGCGAAACGAATCAGCTTCCTAAAAGATCTTTTTCTCGACATCATCGATACCCCCGTTTCGCCTGAACTTCTGCCCGCGGAAAAAGGAAGGATCAGTCAGGAAACGGAAAAGATCATCGGCCCCTACGAGCTCCATGATTTCTTCCTTTACTATTTCATTGGCTATGGCTTCGGTCCAAGAAAACTCTATGACTATACCCGAGCCGCCTTCCCGACGGAAGATGAAAAGGAAATCCTAAGGACCATGGCCATCTTCTTTAAACGATTTTTTTCCAGCCAGTTTAAGCGCTCATGCTCGGTTGACGGCCCCTCCATTGGGATCCTTAGCCTATCGCCCCGGGGAGGCTGGCAGATGCCCTCCGATGCTAAGGGGAGCGTCTATGCGCAGGAGATCGATCAGATGAAAAAGGAATGTTCAGAGCTTCCCAAGGGGCAAGCCCTCCCCTTCCTGTGGTAAAATAAAAAGAAAAAGAAGCGAGGAACTTATGAAAGGCTGTTTTATCAGCTTAGAAGGGTCCGACGGATCCGGGAAATCCACCGTCGTCGAGGGACTGAAAAAAGAAGCCGAAAAAGCCGGCATCTCGATCGATTTTACCCGCGAACCTGGAGGAACCCCTCTGGCGGAAAAGATTCGTCAAATCATCCTGGATAAAGAAAACAGAGAAATGGATCCCCGCTGCGAGGCCCTCCTTTATGCCGCTGCGAGGGCCCAGCACACGAAAGAAAGAATCCTCCCCCAGCTGGCCAAGGGAACCCATGTTTTCACCGAACGATACGTATTAAGCTCCCTGGCCTATCAGGGCTATGGACGAAAACTTGGTCGGGAGGCTGTCCAATCCATTAACGACTTTGCCACCCAGGGACTTAAGCCCGACCTGATCCTTTTTTTGGACGCCGATCCCCGAAAGCTCCTCTCCCGCAAGGATCAACAGGGAGAAAGGGACCGGCTGGAAGAAGCCGGGGAAGAGTTCTTTTTTCGCGTGAATCAGGGATATGAAAAAGAACTGGCCCAATGCGAAAACGCGGTCAGAATCAATGCCAACCAGCCTCCGGAAAAGGTGATTGCGGAGGCCTGGCAGACCATAAAAAACCTGTTGGAGGAAAAAAGATGAAGCTGCTCATTTGTGTCGTTCAGGACGATGATGTTGATCTCTTGATGGAAGATTTTGTGGAACAATCCTTCCGGGTAACCAAGCTTTCCTCAACCGGCGGTTTCCTGAAAAAGGGAAATACAACCCTCTTCTTAGGCGTTGATGACGATCAGATCAATGTCGCCCTGGATATTATCCGCCGGAACTGTTCCCGCAGAACCACCATTGCCCCCATGGTCAACCCCGGTCTTGATGCCAGCATCTATGCCAGCCTTCCTGTTAAAGTGGAGGTTGGAGGGGCGACGGTCTTTCAGCTGGATATCGACGCCATGTACCGACTCTAGAGACCTGAGATGGCCCCAAAAAATATGAAAAAACGCCCCCCCTCCTCCGAAAAGAACGAGGGGGAAGCTGATTTTTTCTCTCTTCCCTCAGCGCCGGAAGAAGAAAGTCAGCTTTTGGAAAAAGAAGGTTTTCTTTTTGATGAGAGAAACCTCAGTCACGCCTTTCTTCTTGAAGGACCCGAAGAAACCATAAGACAGGTGGCAAAGGCCCTGATTCGAAGAATCCTGGTTGATTTTGGCAAAGCGGATCCGAGAAATTACGCCCTGGGGGCCTGCCCGGACTTGGTCTTTCTGCAAGAAGAAAAAATTTCCATTGATCAGGTCAGAGCCCTTAAAAGTGAGGTCTTTCGCCGTCCCATTGAGAGCAAATATAAGGTCTTTTTTCTGGAAAAGGCGGGCGGGATGCTTGCCCCGGCTCAAAATGCCCTTTTAAAATCCTTAGAAGAGCCCCCTTCTTATCTGCTATGGATCCTGGGTGTTTCTAACCGGTCGAAACTGCTCCCCACCATCCAGTCCCGCTGTCGGATCATCAATCTGGGAAAATATCCGGAAGAAGGCATCAATCGGAAAGAACCCATTTCCTGGGATCCGGCCCTTCTTTCTTTGATCGAAGAAACCCTGACCGGAAGGGGAGAAGAAGTCTTTTTAAAAAAAGAGTGGATTGAGGGCTGGAAAGAAGAAAAAGAACGCTTCTTTTGTCTCTGGCTCAGCTTTCTTCACCTTGCCCTGGAAAGAAAAGTGCGAGGGGAAATCTCGTCCGAAGAGGTGACTTTTCACCGGCTCCCGGATCCGGCCCTCGAAAGCGCCCTCGAAAAAACCACTCGCAAGCTTACGGCCCAGGACTTTGCCCGCGCTATCGAAGAAACCGAAAGCATCCGCCAGCTTCTGGCGGTTAACATCAATTTTCAGCTCGCCGTGGAAGGCCTTGCGCTTCGCCTTTCCCGCTTAAATAGATGAAGAAAACAGGAGGAAACCATGACCGAAATCATCGGAGTCCACTTCAAGGAATCCGGACGGATGATGTTCTTTTATCCCCAGGGAGAAAAAATTAGGGTCAATGACCTAGTTATCGTAGAAACAGACCGGGGGACCGAGTACGGGCAGGTGACCTTGGCCAATATCGACTGTGACCCGAAGGCTCTGCCTGAAGACATCACCCCCATTCTTCGCTTGGCAACCGAAGAGGACCGGCGAAGAATCGAGGAAAATAAAAAAATGGCGGAAGAAGCCCTGGCCGTGTGCATCCAGAAAGTCGAAGAAAGCGACCTGCAAATGAAGGTGGTGGGCGCAGAGTATACTTTTGATCGGACGGTCCTGCTCTTTTATTTTACGGCCAATAAACGCGTGGATTTTCGAAAATTGGTCCGGGAACTGGCTCAAAATTACCACACCCGCATTGAGCTTCGCCAAATTGGAATCCGGGATCAAGCCAAGACCCTGGGCGGAATTGGCCCCTGTGGACAGGAAATCTGCTGCCGACGCTATATGTGCCATTTCATGCCAGTCTCGATCAAAATGGCAAAGACCCAAGGCCTGTCCTTAAATCCAACGAAGATCTCCGGCCTTTGCGGCCGGCTGATGTGCTGTCTCAATTACGAACAGGATCATTACGAAGCCAATACTAAAAAAGTGCCCCGAAAGGGGACCTTAATTTTGACCGAAGACGGTCAGGGCCATGTCGTTGATCGTGACGTCCTCCAGTCCCGGGTTCGAGCCCGGATCCACAAGGCTGATGGCTCCGAAGACGAAAAGTATTACGATGTCGATGCCATTGAAATTTTGGAAAAAAGAAAAAAAGGCAGTCCCCGCCCCCAACTTTGGACCAACATAGAAGAGCATGTGTTCATCAGCGAGGGAGAAAAGAAAGCCAGGCTCCTTCAGGAAGAAGAAGCCAACCGGGAAGGACTTATTGAAGAGGAAGAAAGTGAGAACGGAGAAGATGAGGACTTTTTGGAAGAAGAAGGACCTTGCTGCCCCTGCTGTGTAAAGGAAAAAGAAGAGGGCGCTTTTTCACCCCTTCCCGAAGCGGCCTTGATTATCGAGGAAGAAGACGAAGAAGACGAAGTAAATGAAGTAGACGAAGAGGAAGAAAAGAAGGAAGAAGAGAATTCTTCCTTTAGCCTGGAAGAACCGGATCCTTCCTATGAGAAGCCCTATGGGTTAAAGGGCCGGGGAAAACCCCGCATTCGCCGGGGCAGAAGACCGCCCAGAAAGAGATAAAAAAGGGGCATTTTTAAAGAAAAACCGGGTGAATGTGCTTCTTGACAAGGCCAATGGCCATCGTATAATATGAATGGAAAGCAAGTCTTTGCTTTTAGAAAATGAATAAAGAATAATAAAAATTCGAAATTCAGGAGGAAATTATGGCTTATCAGATCAATCCCGATACTTGCATCTCTTGCGGCACCTGCAAAGGCGAATGCCCAACCGGCTCCATCTCCGAGGGAGATAACGCATACGTCATCAACGCGGATACCTGCATTGACTGTGGCGCTTGCGCTGGCTGCTGCCCAACCGATTCGATTTCTCAGGAATAATCCTGATCGGGCAAGAAAGAGCTCCCTTAGGGAGCTCTATTTTTTTTTGGACGGAAAAGCTGACCCTGGTTTTCATGGAACGAAAGGACCTCGCCAATGAATGAAAAAAACGAAAAACAGGGGCTTTTAGCCCTTATCCCCACCCCCATTGGAAACCGGGAAGATATCACCTTACGGGCTCTTCGCCTTCTAAAAGAAGCGGATCTCATTGCCTGCGAGGACACTCGCCACACCGGAGCTCTCCTGGATTATTACGGGATCCACGCCCCCCTGATTTCCAATTTCGAGCACAATGAGAGGACCCGGGAAGGCCAGCTTTTAGACGCGGTTCGGGAAGGAAAAAGGGTATGCCTAGTCTCCGATGCCGGGATGCCGGGAATTTCCGATCCCGGGGCGGCTGTCTATCAGCGCTGCCTGGAAGAAGGGCTTCCCTGCACTGTTTTGCCTGGCCCTTCGGCGGGACTGACAGCCTATGTCGCTTCCGGCCTGGGGGACGGGACCTTCTTATTCCTGGGTTTTTTGCCGAGAAAGGGAGCCGGCCGGGAAAAGATCCTCTCCCGCTTAGACCATCTCCCTTGGACAGCCGTTCTTTATGAATCGCCCAAAAGGATCAAAAAGACCCTGGAAGAGCTGGGCGATCGATGGCCGGAAAGGGATTTTGTCCTCTGCCGGGAATGGACCAAAACCTTTGAAGAGCGAATCGCCTTGAAAGGAAAAGAAGCGGCGAAAGCGCCGATCATGGAAAAAGGAGAGTTTGTCCTCCTTGTAGGACCTGCCGCCGAATCAGAAGCCGAAGAAAAATGGAGCCTGGAAAAAATCAGGACTCTGGCAGAAGAATTGGAAATCCAGGGAAAGTCAACCAAGCAGATCGCCCGGGAACTTTTCTTGGCGACCGGAAGGAGCCGAAATAGCCTCTATCAATGGCTGATTCATGGGAAAAAAGGGGCCCTCGAAAAAGCTGATCAAGAAGAAAAAGAATAAAAATACAAGACAATCCGAGAAAATATTTCTTCCTTACTAAAAACGGCTAAATTTCAACATATAAAATAGTGCAGGAAAAATAAAATTCAGAAAAACTTGCATTTTCATTTTAACGTGTTAAGATGTTCCTCATGCCAGGTTACAAAGCTGTTACAAAAGCAGCGATATTCTAACTGGCAAGGAGGAATTGTGAATTACAAATCAAAGAGAAATGAATCAAGAAAAAAGAAAAGAATTAAAAATGGAAAAATAGAGAAACATTTTGTTTGGAGCCAAGGAGTGGCCTTTTTGATCGCTCTGGTTCTTACCCTGGGGCTCTTCCAGGGAGGGGCTTTTCCTCAAAAGGAAAAAGAAGGGCTGGCATCGGTCTTTTCGCGGAGAGCCGTCCTCGCCGCCAGGGGAAAAGAGAATGAACCGGGCGCGTCCTATTTGGGAAAGAGCGACTGGCTTTCCATGGGAAGCCGCTTCCAGGAGAAAGAAAATGGGGCCCGTCCGACAAAGGCAGATTCGGAAAAAGACCAGCCCCTTGAAAAAAGGCAAGGCACATCAACCTTTGCCGTATCGGCTATCGCAGCAGAAGAAGAGCCTCCAAGGATTTCAAAAATTGCTCAGGAAGCGGGGCCCTCTGCCTTTGTCTCCGAAAATCCAAGCCTGGCCCTCAAAAAAGAGGAGGGGTCGGAGAAGAAAGCCGATCCGGTCCGATCGGAAAAAATTTACTCCCTGGATCAGTTTCGCTACTTAGGCGTGATTCTTTGGGGAAATTACCGATACACCTTTTATTCCCAATCGGTTCTTCCCGGAAATCTGCTTTCCATTCCCGGACGCCATCTGGATGAAGAAGGCTATGTTGTCGATGAAGAAGGTTATATTGTCCTTGCGTCTTCAGCTCCCAGAGGCACCGTCTTTCCAACCCCCTTCGGCCGATTCGGCAAGGTTTATGACAAAGGTACCAGCGGAAATCATCTGGATGTCTATATTCGTTAAATCAGGTTAAGCCAGGCCAACGGAAGGCAGCCCTCTTTCTGGATATTTTTCCGCCCCCGCCCATGACCAACGCGTTCGCCCTTTGTTTTCTCCTCTCTTCGCTACCCACTCGCAATCCTTTTATTCTTCGCCCCTCTGACTCCCTCTTTTTGCCGTCCCCAAATGCCATCCTTCACCCCAACTCATCCCTGATCTTGACAGGCTCCCGGATTTGAAATTATTATGAATGAGTAAAAAGTCGGTTTAAGAAAGGAAAAACGATGAAATATTTTGGCACGGACGGCTTCCGCGGCGAAGCCAACGTCGGGCTTTTTGCCTTCCACGCTTACCGCATTGGCCGATTTTTAGGCAATTACTATTTAAATGATTTTCAACCCAGCCAGCAGGAACCCCGGCCCCGGATTGTCATCGGAAAGGACACCCGAAGATCCTCATATATGCTGGAAAGCGCCCTTACCGCCGGCATCACCGCTTCAGGATCCGATGCCTATCTTCTCCATGTGACAACAACCCCATCGGTTTCCTACTGCGTCAGTTCCGAAGATTTCCCCTGCGGCATCATGATCTCCGCCTCCCACAATCCCTTTTATGACAATGGCATTAAACTGATTGGAGCGGAAGGGGCGAAGATGGAAGAGTCGATCCTCGAAAAAATCGAAGAATATATCGACAGCCCCG
>CABTZP010000037.1 GCA_902489375.1 uncultured Tissierellia bacterium
GCCACCTGATATCCATTTTTCAAGGTAAGATAGACCGCTCCAAAGGCGATGGCCGTTTTTCCGCTACCCACATCCCCTTGGAGAAGCCGGTTCATCGGTCGTTTTGCGGTAAGATCCGAAAGAATTTCATGAAGCGCGGCTTTTTGTCCTGGCGTAAATGAAAAAGGCAGGGCCAAAAGGAATTCATCCATTGGATGCTTTTTGATCACATAGCCTTCTTGGCAGGATCGGTCTTCCTGAATTTTTTTTCGAAGCACATAGGAAATGAGGGCCCTGCGAATATCCATCTGTAAATTTGCTTCTCGAAGCGCAGACATCGAAGAAGGAAAATGCAGCTGGGATAAAATCCAGTCCATCTCCTTGATGATGGGATCTTTTTTTACATTTTGATCGATGATTTCGAATTGATTCAAATCCACCATCTTCAGAGCTTCTTTTGCGGCTTTGATTCGGAGAGATTGACTGAGCCCCCCGGGTAAAGAATAGATGGGCTGAATCGTAAAGAATTCTTCCCGCTTTTCCTGATCAGTTTCTTTGACCAATCGCGGATTCATGATCGCTTCTTTTTCCGGGTAATAGGTTCCAAATAAATAATAGGACGAGCCAACATGAAGAGTGGAAGAAAGATAGGGCTGATTATAAAAAAAGACCGCAACGCTTCCGCTGGGGTCTGAAAAAAGGGCCCTTTGAAAGGATCTGTTTTTTCCAAAAAAGCGAACGCGAGATAGAAAGTCCAATCGGGCATGTACTGTCGCCTTTTCTTTGCTGCCCCCTTCTTTTAATTGCTCAAGGGAAAGAAGCCGGGACCGGTCCTCATAGCGAAGAGGAAGATCCAGCACAAGATCCTCCACTTGGTGAATTCCTGCATTGTTAAAAAGAAGGGCCCTTTTGGGCCCGATTCCTTTTATTTGCGTGATCTCCATTGCAAAATGTGTCTTTCTTTTCTTGAAAAAATTTTCTCTATAAGTGAACTTTTGATTTCTAAAAAATCAAGCCTTTCTCCTACTTTTCAATTGAAAAAATATACGAATAAATCGGCTGCCCCCCGACTTCACTTTCTACATCCTTGTCTCGAAATTCCCGGCTGACCCGATCCTTTAACTTCTTAAAATGATCTTCAGAAACTTCCTTGCCCGCATAGAGGGTAATTAGGGCATCTTCCGGACGAACATAGGTTTTGAGCAGTTCCAAAACCATCTCTTCGTCATTTTTTCCTGCCATCTTAATTTCCCCGTTGATGATGCCAATGCGTTCATTTTTATGAATCTGTAAACCACCCACTTCGGTGGAACGAATCGCATAGGTGACCTGACCAGTAATGACCTGAGAAAGGCTCCGGGTCATGGCCTTTTCATTTTCCTCGGGGCTAGCGCTTTCATTGTAGTTAAAAAGGGCGGTAATTCCTTCCGGCATCGATCGAGATGGAATCACTACAATTTTGCAGTCAGAAAGGCTTTCAACCTGCTCAGCGGCCATAATAATATTTTTATTATTAGGCAAAATGTAAACCGTTTCGGCATTGACCTTAGAAGCTGCTTCATAAAGGTCACGGGTGGAGGGATTCATGGTCTGTCCTCCCGTTACAATTTGATCAACCATAAGCTGTTCAAAAATGCCTTTAAATCCTTCTCCTAAACAGACAGCAACAAAACCGGCTTTTTTCCTGGGCTCCTTTGCCTTAACCGGCTCAGCCTTCTCAATTTCCTCCGCTAAGCGAGCCATCTTTGTCGCTTTTGCCTGAATAAAGTTTAATTCCAGGACCTCTCCATTTTTCATAAATGAACTGACAAGCTTTTGCGGTTCATCAGTATAAATTTCCAAATAGTCAGCGCCTTTTGCCTGATTGAGGCTTTTTACTAGCCCGTAATCGCCAGCTTTTTCCTTTAACCAGGTCTGATTGCTATTCACCATTTTTACTTTCATAAAGTACTTGTAGGACTGATGCGCCGATAGCTTTTCTTCCCCTAAAGTAATCAATGTCGTCGTCGTTGATCCGGCCTTAGAAAGCTGAGTCAGATCAGAGAGATCTTCTCCTGCCAGGGTTTCTGTAAATCCGGTAAGTAGATAAACCAGTCCCTGCCCGCCTGCATCCACAACCCCCGCTTCTTTCAGTTCTTCCAGCATATCCGGAGTTCTTTGAAGCATGACGTTGGCCGCAAGGACCGCCTCTTTCATAAAGTCTTCCAGGCTCAGGTCTGAAGCTGCTCTCTCCTTCGCAAATTCATCCAGACTTCTTGCCACGGAGAGAATCGTTCCTTCGGTGGGTTTCATGACGGCCTTATATGCTTTCTGCCTGGCCGAAGAAAAAATATCCGCGGCTTCTTTAATTCCCAAAGCAGATTTTCCTTTGAGGGCATCAGCCATTCCTCGACAAAGCTGTGAGAGAATGACCCCCGAATTTCCCCGGGCGCCCATCAGGGTTCCAAAACCTAAAGCTTTTCCAACCGAGGCCAGTGACTCATCTTGATTTTGTTCCATTTGATCAATGGCGGATTTCATCGTCAGGGTCATATTGGTTCCGGTGTCTCCATCAGGGACGGGAAAAACATTGAGTTGATCAACTTCGTCTTTATGGGCTTCTAGTTTTTCATACGCGCCCTTTAAACACTTTTTAAAAAGAGCGCCATCCATAAATTTCACTGCAACTTCCTCCTGTCCTGGCTAAAAATGAATATCCTGAATAATCAAATCAACTGAACTGACTTCCAAGCCAGTATTGGATTCTACACTATATTTGACTTTCTCAATAACATTTTGAGCGACCATGGAAATCCGAACACCAAATCGAATAATCGCCAGAATTTCAATATTGATCGACTTTGGCCCGGTGGGGATGACCCGAACGCCCTTCGTCATATTTTCGATTCCAAGAATTTCATATAATCCGTCTTTGGTATTTTTCGCAGCCAGTCCAGCAAGTCCGTAAGATTCCATTGCGGCCTTGCAGGCAATGTTGGCAATAACCGTATCGTCAATATAGACTGTCCCATATTCGTTCGTAAATGTTGCGGTCATGGTCTGCTCCTTTTTCTTGTCTTGTCGTCATTAAAATCTTTTTCTATTATATCAGTACGCCTTCAACTTGCAATGCCAGAGCGCCCTTGCTATAATGATGTAGTTAATTTATAAAGCTGTATTGAGGAGGAAAACATGTCTAAAGTTTGTGAAGTTTGCGGAAAAGGAAAGGCTGCCGGTAATAATGTCACTTTCTCTCATCGAGGAATTCGCCGTACCTGGACTCCCAACCTTCGCCGGGTAAAGGTATATGATGAAAATGGAACCCCAAAAAGAATCAACGTCTGTACCCGCTGCCTGCGTTCCGGAAAAGTAAATCGTAATAAGCCAGGTCAAGAACCTGTTGATTTTTCTCAGCCAAAAGCCGCTGTTCCTGAGATGGAAATGATTGATCAGGAAGAAGCGGTTGTAGAAAATGCTTTGCCAGAGAATGAGCCTGCTCAAGAAGTTCAAGCAGAGGCTCAGGCTGAATAATGAGGAGATAGGACTTCGCTTATATTCTCCTCATGGGGCATCAAAAATGGTTAAAAAAGGGGCGGCTTCTGGCCGCCCCTGATTTTTATGTGATTGATGAACCATGATTGTTCAGCCCAGTTCCATCATCCGGTCAATGGATCGCCTCGCCTGATCCATGACCTGGGGATCCAGGAGAATTTCTTCTCCTCCTCTTCCCTCTAAAACCCGATTGATGTCCATTAAATGGGTCGTTTGCATATCAAAGCAAATGCACTTTAGTGATAAGGGATAAAAAGCTTTTTCCGGAGCCAGGTAATGAAGATGATCGACAATCGAGTTTTCTGTGCCGATGATGATTTCTTTTGCCGAAGATTTGATCGCTTCGTCCATGATTTCCGATGTTGACCCCACGTAATCGGCCAGGGCGGAGACGTCTGGGCTGACTTCAGGGTGAACGAAGATCAGGGCCTTCGGGTGCGCTTTTCTTGCCTGTTTTAGATCTTCCACACGAATCGTCCCATGAACCGGACATCCCCCTTCGAAGAAATGAAAGGTTTTTTCCGGCACCTTACGGGCAACCCAGGCGCCCAGATTAGGATCAGGGACGAAGATGATTTCTTTTTCTTTTAAATTTTTTACAATTTTTACAGCCGAGGATGAGGTCACTACAACATCAGCGACGGTTTTTAATTCTGCGGTCGTATTGATATAGGCAACCAGCGGAGCGCCTGGATATTTTTTCTTTAAGTCCAATCCTTCTTCCTTGGTCATCTGATCAGCCATTGGGCAGCCAGCTTCTGGATTCGCAAGATAAACCGTTTTATTGGGAGAGAGAATTTTGCAGGTTTCAGCCATAAAACGCACCCCGCACAAAATCATCTTTTCTTGGGGAAGCGATTTGGCTTTGACGCTTAAAGCATAAGAATCGCCAACAATATCAGCGACTTCCAAAATTTCCTGACTCTGATACGTATGCGCGAGGATACACCAATCTTCTTCTTTTTTCTTTTTTCGTATCTGATCCTGAAGTTCTCTAATTTCCATTTCTTCTCCTTAGAATAAGACAGCCTGCATTTTTTTAATGCCTTGCCCATGATTTTTTCTTAGCATCTTCTACCGTCCCACTAGTATAGGAGGCCAGCCCATCCCTGTCAAGACACATGAAAAGTTACTTGACTTGCCATAAATAACATTGCGTGCTATAATCCCCTCCATAAAAAGGAAACTCTTCAAAAGAAATCTCTCTTTAACTCGGAAAGGAAAACTCATAAAAAGAATACCATGATTCAGACCGATATCCTACTGGCTGGTTCAGGCTGCTCAGCGCTCTATTTTGCCCTGAATCTTCCTCAAGATTTGAAAATACTTTTGGTGACGAAAAAGGATTTTGAAAGTTCGGATTCCTATCTTGCCCAAGGGGGCATTTGTATGCTAAAAGACGAGTCTGATTTTGATCTCTTTTTTGAGGATACCATGAAGGCTGGTCATCGAGAAAATGATCCGCTTTCGGTTGAGATTATGATTTCTTCCTCCCATGAAATCATCCGCGACCTGATCAGCTATGGCGTTAATTTTGCAAAAAATGCTGACGGCTCTTTAGCATTTACCCGAGAAGGCGGACATTCCAGTTATCGGATTCTCTATCATGAAGATGTCACCGGAAAAGAAATCACCAGCCACTTAATGAAGGAAGTCAGAAAGCGGCCCAACATCATCATGGAAGAGTACACCCGTCTGGTGGACTTGATTCTGGAGGATGATCTTTGTTATGGCGGGATCCTTCGAAAAAAGGATGGTTCGCTGGAAACTGTTTTTTCTGATTATACGGTTTTGGCAACCGGTGGAATCGGAGGGCTTTACCAGCACTCCACCAATTTTCCTCAGCTAACCGGAGATGCCATTGCTATTGCCCTGAAAAATGGGATTCAGCTGCAAAATATTAATTATATCCAGGTTCATCCGACTACCCTTTACACCCAAAAAAACGAGCGTTCTTTTCTCATTTCTGAGTCTGTCCGCGGGGAGGGCGCTCTGCTCCTGGACCAATACGGAAATCGCTTTACGGACGAGCTGGCCCCCCGGGATGTGGTCAGCGCAGCCATAAAAAAGCAAATGGAAAAAGATGGGACCGCCTTTGTTTATGAAGATCTTCGGCCCATCGGCGAAAAGGCGTTAAAAAAGCATTTCCCTAATATTTTGGAAAAGTGTCAGGAGGAAGGCTATGATGCCCTGAAAAGACCCATCCCTGTCGTCCCTGCCCAACATTATTATATGGGAGGAGTGAAGGTCAATCATAACAGCAAAAGCTCCCTGGATGGTCTTTATGCGATCGGTGAGTGCGCTTGTAATAATGTTCATGGAAAAAATCGTCTGGCTTCCAATTCTCTTTTAGAATCTTTAGTTTTTGCGAAGAGAGCAGCCTATGATATCCGGGAAAATTACCAAAAAAGGCCTGGTTTTAAAGGAAGCGGGATTGACCTTTCCGCCTATCAGGATGAAAAAGCCCTTGAAAAAAGCGATGGCAGACGCATTATTGACGCAATTGAAAAGAGAGGCGGCGCGAGTTCCATTCCTGTGGCTTACCGGGCTGATCTTCTCCAAAGCAAATCCTAGAAAGAGAGAGCACTGATGTTCGATCCCATAACACTGAAATTAAATATCGATCCCCTATTGGAAATGGCATTAAAGGAAGATATTACCGAAGAAGATCTTTCGACTTCTTGCATCATTAGAAAAGCAAAATTAGGCCGTGCCGTCCTTCTTGCTAAGGAAGAGGGCATCCTTTCCGGCATCCAGATCTTTTCACGCGTATTTGAGCTGATCGATCCGCAAACCGAAATTCATCTTTATCAAAGAGACGCAGATCCGATCCGTCCTGGGATGGTCCTGGGTGAACTCAAGGGAGATATTCGGGTCTTGCTCGGCGGGGAACGAACGGCATTAAATTATATTCAACGAATGTCTGGCATTGCCAGCTATGCCCGGTCCATGGTCCGTATCTTGGATGGGACCTCCATCAAGCTGGTGGATACGCGAAAGACAACGCCCAATAATCGAATTTTTGAAAAGTATGCTGTCCGCACTGGAGGGGCCTCCAACCATCGATTTAATCTCTCCGATGGTATTTTGCTCAAAGATAATCATGTTGCCGTGGCCGGCGGCATTCGAGAGGCGATTCAGATGGCGAAGTCTTACGCTCCTTTTGTCCATAAAATTGAAATTGAAACAGAGAATCTGGATGAGGTAAGGGAGGCGCTGGCTGCAAAAGCAGACATTATCATGCTGGATAATATGGAAAAAGAAATGATCCAGCAGGCGATTCGATTAATTGATGGGAAAGCGCTCATTGAAATTTCTGGCAATATCACGCTTACGAATTTGGAAATGTATAAGGATCTCGCGGTCAACTTTATCTCCTCTGGGGCTTTAACCCATTCTGCGCCCAGTCTTGACCTCTCTTTGAACCTGGATCCGATTCAATAAAAATAACATTTATCATGATCTTGTGAACTTTTTCGATAAAGGTGGAAAATATGGCTCAGCAAAGACCGAAAAAAGAAAAAACAAAATTAGAAAAAGATGAAAACTTGGACGGGCAAATCCGTCGGCAAAGGTTATTAAAAAAACTGCAGGAATCCGCCGAGCCTTTGACCGGGTCTTTTTTAGCCCTTCATTTTCATGTCTCCCGGCAGGTCATTGTCACAGATATTGCCCTGCTTCGGGCTTCCGGCTCCCCCATCCTTTCAACTTCACGGGGCTATCTTCTCACAGAAGAGGAGAGTGACCATTTCAAAAGGGTGTTTAAAGTTCAGCACAGCGAAGCGATGCTCAAAAGAGAATTACAGCTGATCGTCGACTATGGGGGAAAAGTAGTGGATGTCTTTGTCTATCACAAGGTCTATGGGAAAATCCAGGGTCCGCTGAACATTTCCTCCCGTTTGGATGTGACAAACTATTTAGAAGAGATTAAAAGCGGATCCTCTACCCCGCTGATGAAAATCACTTCCGGCTACCATTATCACACGGTCGAGGCTGAAAGCGAAAAAACGCTGGATCTGATTCAAGAGGCTTTAGAAAAAGAAGGTTTTTTGGCCCCCTTAACAGATTATGAACCAGTCAATTTTTGGCCCCTGGATTCAGAAACAGGGAATAAAAAAGAATCCGACCCCGCTGAATGATCGTTGACTTACGCATCCCTTGATTCAAAATAAAAAACGCCCTGATTTTCTTTGGCAAAAACTTCAATCTGGTTTTGGGGACTGAGCACATGATTAGAAATGCCAAGAGAAGTGCCTACTGGGAGCCTTTGCTTATTTAGGGGATAATCAAAGCCCTCTAAACCAATAAAGATTCCCTCATCCACCGTCAATAGAGAAGAATAGACGGAAGAGTCCAGTTTTGGCGCCTGATATTGTCCGGCTTTTAAAAAGCAAATCCGGTTATAACGGGTCCAAAGGCGCACATCCATCCCCAAGATGGAATAGGTGCGCAGCATCAGAAAGTTACAGATGGAATGATCCATCCGGCTTCCCATTCCGCCGAGCAAAAGGACCCTTCGATAGTTTTTTTGAAAAAGGGTTTCCAAACCCAATTCAGAATCGGTGGCATTTTTTCGAACAGGGAACTGCTGAAATTCGATGCCATTTTGTTCGATCCACTCTTTTTTTTCTTTGAGCTGATCCTTCGAGGAATCGAAATCTCCCAGGAGAATATTCGGCCTGATTCTCAATCGCTTTAATAGATCCCAGCCGCCGTCTGCAGCGCAGATGCAGGAAGCTTCGCGAAGAAGACTCATCACTTTTTCATCCTCCGGCAGTGCGCTCCCGGCGCAAACAAGGACAGCATAATCCTGGTAAAAATCGTTAAGCTTTTGAAGCATCAAGGATCTCCTTTAAGCAGAGGGCATTTTCATAGGTTTTATCTGGCTGAAACACAGAAGATCCGGCGACAAACCAGTCGCAGCCCGTTTCTTTAATTTCTGTTAAATTTTGTTCCTTTACTCCCCCGTCCACTTCCAAAATAATTTCTCTTTGTGATTGATCAATGATTTGACGCGCTTCTTTTAGCTTTTTCATTGCGGAAGGGATAAAGGATTGGCCACCGAAACCTGGATTCACCGACATAATCAGGACCAGGTCGACCTGATCCAAAAGATAGGGCAGGGCGGTAAGAGGTGTGGCCGGATTAAAGGCTACGCCCGCCTTCATACCCAAACGATGGATGGATTGAAGGGTCCGATGCAGGTGGGTGCAGGCTTCTGCCTGGACGGTGAGAAGGTCTGAGCCTGCCTCCTTAAAGAGCGGAAAAAGTCGATCCGGCTCCTTGACCATCAGGTGGGTATCAAAAAAAAGAGAACAGTGGGGACGGAGTTTTTGAATGAATCCGGGTCCGAAGGATAAGTTGGGTACAAACTGCCCATCCATGACATCCAAATGCAGGTGAGTGATTCCGGCTTCTTCGAGCGATTTGACCTCCTGAGAAAGCTGATAGAAATCTGCGGACAATAGAGAAGGTAAGAGTTGTTTTTTCATCAGTCCCCCTTAATAAGCATTATGCTTTTCAATTTCTTGATAGATGGAAAGATAGGATTGGTAGCGGAGAGGATCGATTTCTCCGGCTTCTACTGCTTTTTTAACGGCACAGTCCGGTTCTTTGCGATGCGTACAGTTACGGAACCGGCAGGCCCCCTTCCTCTCCCGAATTTCAGGAAAACATTCAGATGCATCCAGCGCTTTGACAAAATTTTTCAGTTCGAGGGAAGAAAAGCCCGGCGTGTCATAGATAAAAGACTGGCTGTTTAACTGGTAAAGATCAACCCTTCTTGTCGTTTGTTTTCCTCGAGCGCTTTTGAGGGAGACTTGGCCGATTTCGATTCCTTCATACCCGGTAAGGGCCGCAATCAAGGTGGATTTTCCCACTCCGGAAGGGCCGGCGATGGCGGTGATTTTTCCTTCCAGCGCCTGGCGAATCGAAGAAATTCCCTCTCCTCTTAAGGAGTTCACTGCAAAAACAGGATAATTCGCTTTTTCATAACGAGAGGTCCAGGATTTAAGAAAATCACCAGACACCTTATCTTTTTTGGTAAAACCGATCAACAAAGGCAAGGTTTTTGATTCCACCATAACGAGGATTTTATCAAAGGCCAGAGCGGAAATTGCCGGCTCGCTGAGCGATTGAACAACCAGGACCTGGTCCACATTGGCAACCATCGGGCGAAGGAGGAGCGATTTTCTTTTATGGATGGAAATAATGATTCCTTCCTTAGAATCTTCTCTTTTGACAAAATCAACAATATCGCCCACTACGGGCGTTTGCCCCTTGCCCTTGCTTCGAAAAACCCCTCTTCCCTTGCAGTAAAAAATCGAACCGGATGGAAAATCCTCCCCTTCTTGTGTTCGGTTTTGATGGTTAAGGAGGGCGACTTTATAGCGATCTTTTTCCGAAGAGATGATTCTGCCAACCCGTTTGTTCGCTTCAGTCAACTTTCCTCCTCTCCCGCTGGTCAGCGAAATTAGTTTGTCCCCGTGTCAGTCTGCGCGGGTTTTCCATCATAGAAAATTCTTAAATCGGCATCCTTTGGCGCGTCCACCGTATCATGAATGGCTCCGTCCGAACTAACATCCGCTTTTTGATAGAGCTTACGGAAAATCGGAACGTCCTGGCTTGTTTTATAATCAAAGATCGTTACCTCAAACTGATCCTGACCTTCGGGAGGAACCAGGTGTAGATTATGGGTGACATTTCCTACGGAATCAGAAGAAGCCTGACTTCCTGACGAAATGATCAAATCAATTACGGTTCCCTCCGCAACATGCTCTCCTGATTCAATCGTTTGCTTGATGACCGTTCCCGCAGGATAAGAGCTTGGCATAGGCCGAAGGGATCCGAGTTCCAAATGAGATTGCTTAAGTGTTTCAATCGCCTGACTTTGTGTTGAACCCAGCAATACCGGAACAATCGTCGTCGAATCCTTTTTTCCTCGACTGACAATGATATTTACCCTCTTATCCTTGCTGGCGGAAACCCCGCTGGCGGGTTTGGTTCCGATCACTTTATCTTTTTCAATCTCCTCACTGTATTCAAAGGTGGTTTGGCCGGCTGAAAAACCTTCATTTTCAAGGGCTTTTGTTGCCTCCTCCAATGTCTTTCCCTCCGTCGACGGAATAAGGGCATTCTTACTTCCTTTACTAATCATCAGCTGAATCACCGTCCCCTTGTCAACGGTCGTTCCCTGCCCAATTCCCTGTTTGATGACCTGACCGGAACCCAGCTTATCATCATAGACCCGGGATGTCACTTCCCCTGCGAGGAAAGCGTCCTCCAGTCTTTTCATCGCTTCTTCTTCGGAAATGTTCGTCACTTGAGGAACCTTTGTCGTTTGACTGTCTAACTGACTTAAATTTCGTTTAATTACAAAGCGAAATGCGAGAAAAGCTGTCAACACAATCGCCAGAAAAAGAATGAGGGCACGAATGCCATTTTTCGATTTTGTCTTCACCGGGCTATCCCGACGAACCTCTCTTTTTTGGCTTTTATAGACCGCTTCCTTATACTTTTTACCCTTCATCTTTTCTTCTTTTTCTTTCCAATCCGGATTTTTGATCAGAAGGGTATCATTAAGCTCACGGTAATTTTCCAACTCCTCAATCAGTTCTGTGGCATCCTGAGGGCGGTCAGCCGGATCTTTTTCCATACATTTTAAAATAATGGCCTCAAGCCCCTGATCAATTCGAGGATTGATTCGAGAAGGAAGCGCTGGTTCCTGCTGAATATGCTTTATGGCAACGCCCACAGCATTGTCAGCATCAAAGGGAACCTGACCCGTTGCCATTTCATACATTACAACGCCAAGAGAATAAAGATCCGATTTATGGTCTGTAAAATGGCCTTTCGCCTGCTCCGGCGAGATATAATGGACCGTCCCTAATATGGAATTCGTATACGTCACCGTCGCGGAAGAGGAAATTCGCGCGATGCCAAAATCCGCTACCTTGACATCGCCTGATTTCATAATCAGGATGTTGGCTGGTTTAATATCCCGGTGGACAATGCCATGGTCATGGGCGCACTGAAGGGCACGGGCAACCTGAACACCGACACGGGCAATAACATGAGAGGACATCATCCCCTGAGCTTTAATCGCGTCTTTTAAGGTCGTCCCTTCGATCAATTCCATGACAATATAATGCAGGGGCTGGCCGTTTACCTGATCCTCCCCGACATCATAAATATTGACAATGTTGGGATGATTCAGTGCGGCCGCCGACTGAGCCTCATTTTCAAATTTTCTAAGAAACTCCGCATCCTCAACGTATTGCTGCTTTAAAACCTTCACAGCAACCCGCC
>CABTZP010000038.1 GCA_902489375.1 uncultured Tissierellia bacterium
GGATTGACCATGGAGGCTCAGGAGCTGGAAAGTTTTATAAATATCTTCGTTATCAAGAGGAAGACCCTTTTTCCAGGTGACCGCTCCCCCTTCCGCCGTGGTGAGATTTTTTACCGCATGGAAGGAAAAACAGGTAAAGTCTGCGGCCTGGCCGGAGATTTTCCCCTTTTGCCGGGCGCCTAGAGAATGGGCTCCGTCCGCTAAGACCAGGACCCGTCCCAGGGCTTCTTGACAGGGGGTTTTCGGGTGAAAGAGAGATTTTTTTTCTTCAATGATCCGATAAATTTCTTCATAGTCTTCCATGACTCCCGCCAGATCGACCGGGAGGATGGCCCGGGTTTTTTCCGTCATCTTTTTTTCCAGATCGGAAAGATCCATATGGGGATCATCGGCTTTCGAATCGACAAAAACCGGCTCAGCCCCGACATGAAGGATCACCGAAGCCGAAGCGGTATAGGTATAGGCCGGGACTAAGACCTGATCTCCGGGGCCGATGCCAAAAAGACGAAGAGCACTTTCCAGGGCAGCCGTATCGGAACTAAGGCATACGGTTCCCGCCGTCCCCATGGAAGAAGTCAGGGCCTTTTCGAATGCCTTGGTCTTCGGGCCGGTTGTTATCCACCCGGACCGTAAAACTTCAGCGACTTTTTCAATATCTTCCTCCCGAATGTCAGGGGGAGAAAAAGGAATTTGTCTTTCTTTCATGCTTCATCCTCCAATTCTTCCCGGTGAAGAATTTGCTGGCCCTCCTCGTTCGTTACGGACCCGTACTCCTGTTTGAACGCTTCATATTTGGTCGGTATGCCGTCAATGGAAACCTGGAAGGTCGGCACCAGTTCAGCAATCGAATCGCGGATCTGATTCGTTTCTTCGTTTGCCGCTTTTTTCAAGCTGGGAAGCTTTTGGTAAAAATCATCGATGTCAAACTCAATCGGATGACCGATTTTAATCCGCTGGTTGGGCGTGGTCTGCAGGCCTTCTTCATTCATAAGAACCTCTTCATAAAGCTTTTCTCCGGGGCGAAGGCCGGTAAAGACGATGTCAATGTCCTCCCCTTCTTTAAGACCTGAGAGGCGGAGGAGGTTGCGGGCAAGATCGAGAATCTTGACGGGCTTTCCCATATCCAGGATAAAGATCTCTCCTCCCCTGGCATAGGCGCCCGCCTGAAGGACCAGAGAGACCGCTTCAGGAATGGTCATAAAATAGCGGACAATGTCCGAGTGGGTGACGGTGATCGGCCCGCCTGCCGCGATCTGACTGCGGAAAAGGGGGACGACGGATCCGGATGAGCCGAGGACATTTCCAAAACGGACCGCCACGTAATCGGTTTTTGACCTTTCGTTGTAGGACTGAATGATCATCTCGCAGATCCGTTTGCTCGCCCCCATGACCGAGGTCGGATTGACCGCCTTATCGGTGGAAATGAGGACAAAACGGCTTACGCCGAATTCGTCGGCCGCCTGGACAACGTTAAGGGTCCCAAAGACGTTGTTTTTTACCGCCTCATTTGGCGAGACTTCCATCAGTGGAACGTGTTTATGGGCCGCGGCATGATAGACGATGTCGGGCCTTTCCTCGGCAAAGATTGAGCGGAGCCTTTCCAGATTACGAACGGAGCCGATCAAAACCTTAAGGTCAAGGTCAGGATATTGACGCTCCAGATCCATCTGCAGGGAATAAGCGTTATTTTCATAGATGTCAAAGATAATGAGCTTCTTAGGCTTAAAGCTGGCAATCTGCCGGGAAAGCTCCGAGCCGATGGTCCCTCCTCCTCCGGTAACCAGGACCGTTTTTCCCTGAATATACTCAGCGATCTGTCCGGAGTCAACCTCAACTGCTTCACGGCCAAGAAGGTCCTCCAAGTCAACATCACGGATTTTTGAGACATTGACCTCTCCGCTGATGAGCTGATACATCCCGGGGAGGATCTTCAGCTTGCAGTTGGTCTTTTTACAGTGCTCAAGGATCTCCATTTGCGCCTTTCGGGAAGCCGAAGGCATGGCCAGGATGATTTCCTGAACATTGAGTTTTTCCGCCACTGGAACAATGGATTCCTGCCCTCCGTAGACCTTGACATTTTCCAGATATTTCCCCTGTTTTTCAGGATCATCGTCAATCAGGGCAACAACTTCGTTATCAATTTTATCGGAAACACTCATCTCATGAATCATGGCCCGACCCGCTTCTCCGGCGCCGATGATCATCGTGCGAATGGAATCGTCCGCTTCCTCCGCCTTGTTCATTTTTCTCTCCGCGATCAAATAAAAGCGGTAAAAAAACCGAACCAGACACAGGCCGGCAGCCAGCATGAAAAACTCAATGACAAAGTAGCCTCGAGGCATCCAGACATTGGGGAAAAAGAAGAAAGAAAGGGCGTAGTGGGCGCCCACGTAAACCAGAGAAGCCAGGATGATCCGAATAAATTCAGAAACCCCGACATAAGCCCAAATAGAGGAATACAGGCGAAAAGCCCAGAAGATGATCATGGCGATCAGGGTGAAAATGGGTGCCATGGGTAGAATCCGCATGCTCAGAGCGTAGGGAATCGCGGAGTAATGAAAATCGAAGCGAATCCACATGGCGCCAAGATAGGCCATATTGATCACAAGGATATCAAAGAGGATATTCGCGATTAATTTCAGATTAAGCTGTACGTTTTTTTTCATGACAGAGCCTTAATAAATATTTTTTCCAGTTTTTGGGAAAGACGGGAAAAATCGTACTCCTGAACGGCCAGGCGGGCGTTCTTTTCGACCTTCTTTCTTTTTTCCGGACTCCAGTTTTTCATGGTCAGGAGGGTTTGCGCGATGGTTTCCGGCTCCTGATCCGGACACTCCAGTCCGCATTGCTTTTCCCGAACAATGGAATAGGAAGAAGGGACGGTGGAAAGGACGGGATTCGCGGAAGCCAGGTACTCAAAAAGCTTATTATTTGAGGAACCGTAGCGCATCAGTCCGACCGGATGGTGGTGGATAAGACAAAGGTCCGCCCGCGAAAGGATCGAAGGAATAAACTTTTTATCCACCCTTCCCTTAAAGCGCACGTTGGTGATCTTTTCTTCCTGAACTCTTTTTTCGAGCCGACATCGTTCAGGCCCTTCTCCGTAAAAAAGGAAGGTAACCTCCGGATCTTCGGCCTGAAGAAGCTTGGCCGCTTCGAGAATGACGTCCAGGTCATAAATGCTTCGGATTGAGCCCGTGTACACGACCTTAAAGGTCAAAGGATCATCAAGGTCCGGATCCGCATAGGGATAGCTTTCCCGATTTTGATCAAACTCGGCCAGGTCCACCCCATTATTAATATGATAAATTTTTTCCAGGGCGACATCGGTCCAGTTTTTGTCCTGGATATAATCCCTTCCCCCGGCAATGGTAAAGAGGGACGCGGCGCTTTCCCGGTGAAGCCGGTGCTCGATCCCATAGAATCCTTGCAGGATAAGACGCAGGGGAGAAAAGCTTCCAATCTTTCCATATTCCTCCAGGGACAGGGGCCAAAGATCTCTTTCTTCAAAGATAAAGGGAATCTTATGCTTTTTCGCGAATTTCATGGCGCTGTAGGAAGAGCTGGGAAGGGGAGATGAGGCATAGATGATGTCCGGCTGATCGCCCCCTTGATAAAGAATTTCCATTGCCTTTTTGGTGTAAAAGGTGAACTGGAGCATGTTGTAAATCCTTCTCCAGTCATTTTTCTCGTAAGAGGCGCAGGCCACATAGGTATAAAGGACGTCCGAATAGGTCACCTCCTTTAAAAACTTCCCTGGATCCCGGACATTAACCCGGGTATTGTGGATCTGCGAGTCGGTAAGGATCCGGACCCGATGACCCATCTCCTGAAGGTATTGAGCGAAGTAGAAATGCCGGACCAGGCCTCCGTAGATGGGCGGGATCGCGTAATTATTGACAATCCAGATGTTCATGAGAGACTTCTTCCTGGAGGCTTTGGCTTACGGTGATCAGGTTCTGGCAAATCGTCTGGAATTCCCCTTCGGTAAGATAGGGATGGATGGGAATCGAAAAAACCCGTTTGCTCAGATCCAGAGAAACCGGAAGGTCTTCCGGCTGATAAGACAAATCCTGGAAGGCCGTCTGCATATGCATGGGCTTGGGATAGTAAACCATGATCGGAATGCCCGTCGCTTTCATCGCCTCCACCAGTTTATCCCGAGACAAATTCCCCTTGACCATAAGAGTATACTGGGCCAGGGCGGAGGAACGGTTGTCAAAAAAGAGGGGAAGGTCATAGTCATCGGCTAAGGCCTCTTGATAACGGCCGGCAAGGACCTGCCGCTTTTCAATTTCATCATCCAAAATCCCCAGTTTCACCAAAAGGACCGCCGCCTGAATCGTATCTAAGCGACCATTGATGCCCAGACGAACATTGTCATACTTATCTTTTCCCTTTCCGTGAACCCGGAGAGAAGAAATTTTTTCAGCCAGCTGATCATCATCGGTAAAAATCGCTCCCCCATCCCCATAGCAACCCAGGGGCTTGGCGGGGAAAAAGGAGGTGGCTGAAGCGTTCCCATAAGAGCAGACGGACTTTCCTTTATAGGTTGATCCAAAGGCCTGGGCCGAGTCCGTGAGGACGAATAGTCCGTATTTTTCGGCAATGGGAAGGATCCGGTCATAATCACAGGGCAGGCCAAAAAGGTCCACGGCAATGACTAGCCGGGGACGATATTTTCCTTCTTTTAGAACGGCGCGAATCTGCTTTTCCAGATCTTCAGGATCCATGTTGTAAGACCGGTCACTATCCACAAAGACGGGGTGACCTCCGGCAAGGGCGGGGGCTTCCGCCGAGGCGAAATAGGTAAAGGTCGAAACAAAGCAGGCATCCTCATTTTGCAAATCCAGGGCCTTTAAAATGAGATAGAGGGCTGAAGTCCCGGAAGAGGTGGTCAGACAGTGCCTTCTTCCCGTCTTTTCTTTGAGTTTTTCTTCCAGTTCCTCTACCTGGGGTCCCATAATATAATGATGGTCGTTTAAGACCCTTTGAATGGCCTTGTCCATGGGATCCTTTAGTCTTTGGTACTGGCGGCCTAAGTCAATAAATTGCATATTCACTCCTCGAAATCTCGGAATTTATTTTTCTTCGTATTTTGCATTGGTCGGCCCCTGAACTTCTTCAAGACCGGTTTCTCCCAAATGAAAGCTCCTGCCACAGTGAGGACAGGTATAAGACTTTCCGTCTTCCAAATCGTCGGGACGAAAGATTTTCCCGCAGGCGCAGGCCCAGCCGACCTGTCTGGCTGGTACCCCGGCCATGACCGCATAATTGGGAACATTTTTGTTGATGACCGCTCCGGCGGCGATCATGGCATGATGACCGATGGTATTTCCGCAAACGATAGTGGCATTGGCCCCAATCGTTGCCCCATCCCCTACCCGCGTTGGCAGATAGCCACGGGAGCCTTTGGGGAACCTGGCCCGGGGATTAAGATCATTGGTAAAGACGCAGGACGGCCCGCAAAAAACGTAATTTCCCAGGCTCACCCCTTCATATACAGAGACATTGTTTTGAATTTTTACGCCATTGCCGATTTTCACATCATTGGCAATGTTGACGTTTTGTCCCAGAGAGCAGTTTTCGCCAATGACGGCCCCGCTTTGAATATGGCAGAAAAACCAAATTTTTGTGCCGTCACCGATTTTTGCCCCCTCATCTACGAAAGAAGAGGGGTGAATGAAAATATCCATGGTCCGCCTCTTCCTATTCTCCTTTAAGCTGACTGGACTGATTCAAAGTCCCTTCTCCAAAGGTTCCTTCCATATCCATCGACGCAAAGTCCTTCATGGGAAAGTCTACCGGCAATCCGGTCTTCATGCTCTGATAGATGGCCAAAACCAGCTCCAGGGCTCTTTTCCCCGCCCGGGCATCAACATAAGGAGGGCGATCCTTTTCAATGGCCTCAATCATATCGGCAAAAAGCTGAGTATGCCCATTACCATAGACATTGGAAGTCGGCTCTTTTAAACCGGAAAGCGTCCGATCTTCGGGTCTTTGCTCGGCAAATTCCCAGACATCAATATCCGTCGTGGATTTTCCGCCAATCTTGACCGTTCCTTTTTCTCCAAAGACATAGAGGGTCTCTTCCAGATTTTTAGGAAAGACATTGGTGGTGCCCTCAATTGTCGCTAAGGCTCCATTTTTAAATTGAACAATGGCCATGCCCAGGTCCTCGGCCTCCAGATAGTCATGGAACTGCTGGCGGGTCTGTCCATATACCCGGACGATTTCATCGCCAAAGGTCCAGCGAAGCAGGTCAATCCCATGAATGCACTGATTCATCAGGCATCCCCCGTCCTGAGCCCAGGTTCCCCGCCATGGGGCCTGTTCATAATAGTTAAGGTTCCGGTTCCAGCGAACGTGAATCGTCCCATGGGACAGGCGGCCAAACCGGCCTTCTTCCAAGGCCTTTCGCATTTCTTGAATGGCCAAATTAAAGCGGTTTTGATGGATGGCAGAAACTTTCACCCCCATTTTTTCTCCCGCCTCGATGATCTGATCCGCGTCCGCCAGGGACATGGCGATCGGCTTTTCAATCAAACAGTGAATGCCTTTCCCAATGCAGTAAAGGGCGATTTTAGCGTGCTTCCCGGATTCCGTCGCAATGGAGACCAGCTCGATTTCCGGATGATCTTCAAGCATTTTTTGATAATCGGTATATTTTTCACAGGCATCTTTGCTCATTTCCGCCTTTTCCAAGATTTGATCCATTTTTTCAGGAATCAGGTCACAAACGGCAACCAGATCAAGACCGGTGTTTTTCACCGCATACAAGTGATTGATCGCAATGCGTCCGCAGCCGATCAGTGCATATTTCATGGCTTTCTCCTAAAGGGTTTCAACAAAGTCATATTGTTCCGGATGGGGGATGGCATTTCGGGAATCAAAGATCGCCTTGGCGTTTTCAAGGATCATGGGATAGTCATAGGCCTGGTGGGCTGTGGTAATGATCAGTAGATCTTTTTCCCGAATTTTTTCCGGGGTCAGATCCGTTAATCCCTGGAAGGTCTCTCCCTTAAATTTATAAGATGGGATGTAGGGATCATAGAACTCGACCTCCGCTCCCCGGTTCTTTAAGACTTCAATCACACGAAGGGCCGGACTTTCCCGGTAATCGTCAATATCATTTTTATAAGCCACTCCAAGGACCAAAACTTTCGACCCATTGATCGCTTTTTTCGCTTCATTGAGCTGACGGGCGGCCCGGTCAACCGTATATTCCGGCATCCGGTCGTTGACCATCATCGACGCTTCAATCATCGAGGTATGAAAACCGTATTCCCTGGCTTTCCAGGAAAGATAGTAGGGATCCAGGGGGATACAATGGCCGCCAAGACCTGGCCCGGGATAAAAGGCCTGGAAACCATAGGGTTTTGTCCTGGCCGCTTCAATGACCTCCCAGATGGAAATGCCCATCCGGTCACAGAGGATGGCCAGTTCATTGACCAGACCAATATTCACGTTCCGGTAGGTGTTTTCCAAAATTTTTTCCATTTCTGCGACAGCCGGCGAAGAAACCGTATAGACTTCGCCGTCTAAAACTTCCGAATACATGGCGGCGATGACCTCGGTCGCCTCTTCTCCGACAGCGCCGACGACTTTGGGCGTATTGCTGGTTTTATAGACTTTATTGCCCGGATCAACCCTTTCCGGAGAAAAGCCTAGGTAAAAATCCACTCCGCATTGTAGGCCGGAGCCTTCTTCTAAAATTGGCTTTAAAAGTTCTTCCGTCGTTCCCGGATAGGTCGTTGATTCCAAAACGACCATGGTCTTCTTCTTTAAATATTTTGCTATGCTTTCCGCCGATGCGCGGACGTAAGAGATGTCTGGCTGCTGATGGGCATCCAGGGGGGTCGGCACACAGATGGCGATAAAATCGACATCCTTGACAAAAGAAAAATCAGTGGTTGCCCGAAGCTTGCCGGAGGCCACCAGAGCCGCTAAATCGGCATCGACCACATCGCCGATATAATTTTTTCCTTCATTGACCAGGTTGACCTTTTGGTCCTGAACATCAAATCCGATCGTTGTAAATCCCGCCTTGGCTTTATCGACAGCCAGGGGAAGACCCACATAGCCCAGACCGACGACGCCGCAAACGATGGAATGGTCCTTTATTTTTTTCAGTAATTCTTCCTTCATCATTGCCTCCCTATCCAGAAGTTCAAGCTAATTTATTTATTATATCACAGGCGACTCCGCGAGCTGATTTTCCCTTATTTCTCTTCCTTTTTATTCAAGGGATTTTTTTAACCTTCTCATCGCCTCCAGGAGCTTTTCTCGCTCATTTTCCCAGGTTAGCTCCTCCCTGGCCTTTTTCATCTGATTTTTTGCCTTATTATAATAATCCGGCGTCCATAACTGGTCCAGCGCTTTTTTTACGGCTTCTTCGTCTTTTGGAGAAACCGCAAGGCCAATTCCATAGCCATTGACAATGCGCAAAATCTCCGGTGAATCACTGGCGATCAGAGGAAGATTGGCGTGGATGCTTTCAAAAAGCTTATTGGGGAGGGCATAGTAATAACTCATCGGCTCCTGTGAAATCAAAACCATGGCAATGTCACAGGCGCCGACATAAGAAAGAAGGACCTCTCCCGGAACGGCCGGGTGAAAAAGAACCCGGTTTTCAACCCCTTCCTGTACCGCCCTTTCCTTTAAACTTTTGACATAGGCTTCGGAGCCTTTTCCCAAAATGACAAGGCCTGCCCTTTTTTCCCTGGTCAGAAGGCGGATGGATTCCTCAATTCCCCTTCCCCGGGTAAGATTACCATGATAGAGCAAAAGAGGATCTCCCTCCTGAAGGCCCAGCTTTTCCCGAAAAAGCGCGCGGTTTTTTTCCAAAAGCTTCCGGTCAATGGGCCGGGCCACCGGGATATTTCGAACCACGACATGGGGAAAAGTCATCTGATAGTCTTCCTGCATTTGTTGGGCAATCGAAGCGTTGACCGAAATCGTCAGGGCAGATTTTCGGATTAAAAATTTTTCCAGCCGGCCGATACGTTTTTTTTGCGCCCGGCTCCGGGGCTTTCCTATCGACCTGCCCAGTTCATATTCATGGGCATCGTAAACCAGGGCCGTTTCTTTTCTTCTTCCGACGCTGGCCAGATAAGCGATCAACAGGCCCAGAAGATCGTGCCCGGAAAGAACCTTCGCATGGGCGGCTCTGGCCTTATGGATAAAAAGAAAGGAAGTCAATATCTTTCCCAGGCCCTTACCCAGCGGTGAATTGCCCAGAGGCCGGCGGTTAATGAAGGTATGGTTCCAATGGGGATTTTCGGCCATGGCCTCCCCTTTTTCTCCCGTAAAGGTCAGGACCTCAATATCTGTAAATCCCGCTTTTTCCGCCGCTTCCAATTCCCGCGCATCCCGAGAATTGGACTGGAAGGGATAAAGGGAAATTTTTAAATATTTTTGCTTTTCCATATGCCTTCCCTATCCGTTTTCAGGCAAACCGGTTTTTGGATAGACCTCGTCCAGGACCGGAACGACCTGATTCCAGCTATATTCGTACTGAATGTTTTTAAGATTTTGAATGCACTGATTTAAGATTTGCGGATGGTCACGGAGACGGACGAGAAGGGAAGAAATTTCCTTTCGGTCATTTCCGTCGACCGCAAAGCCAATGCCCTTATCCCGAACAATCTCTTCCAACACAGTCCCTCGGCCAACCACCATGGGGGTCAGGGTCAAAATCCCCTCAAAGAACTTGACGGGATAAGTTTGAGCATACTGACGGACCGACTGGGGATAAAGAACATAAAGAAGGTCGATGCCATTATACAGGCGAACCGAATCCGTATAATGATAAACGCCCGTGACATGAACCTTGGGGCGGTCCTGGGCAAAGGTCTTTAATGGCTCATAGGACGTCCCTGCCCCGTGAATAAAAATTTCAAGATCCTTCAGCGTTTCCGCCGACAAGATCAGATTTTTCAGCTCCTCTTCCTGGCGTACCGACCCGATATAGCCCACCTTTAAAGAGTCGCCCTCTCGCCGGATCCGAGGAAGGGCACCCTGATAATCCTCCAGACAGGGATAATTGGGCAGCTCGTAAAATTTCGAAAAGTTTTTTTTCTTCGCCAGGTCTTTTTGCAGGTGGTTGACGTAAAGAATGGCATCCGCCTTGTTTTGATAATGGAGGACAAAAAGGCGAACCAGCTTCCGGTAAAAAGGGGATCCCGCGTTCATCTCGTAGATTTCGTGCATATCAAAAACCAGTCTTTTCCCCGGCCGCAGAAGATGGGCGCCCACGATCATACCGTCTAAATCATGGCAATGGATAGCATCATAGGCCTTGTCCCTGACATATCTCTTGCAGGCCGATCGAAAGCGGAGAAAACTTTTTAGCTGCTTCATTCCCGTTCCGTACTGGGCCTGATAGTAGAAGCGTTTAATATGGACCCCGTCAATCCACTGGTCTTCCAGATCCGGGTATTCGTTATTTCGATCCCAGCAGAGGATCGTCACGGAATGTCCTTTTTGAACCAGATACCGGGCTTCTTTTAAAACCCGAACATCCGGATCAAAGCGGTTCGTGAGGGTCATGATGATTTTGGCCATAAAAGCTCCTTCTTAGATCCCTTACCATTTCTTTTTTATTTTACTATAATGGGAAAGAATGTGTTTTTCTCCGCAAAACATTATAATAGGACAATGATCCTTGAGGAGACCCTTATGCCTGAGCCTGCCAATGAAAATCCCCTTTTTCAAATCAAGGGGACCCTGCGTAAGCTGAGAACCACCGGTTTTTTTCATATCTTCGGCTTTTCTATTATTAATAAAGTCTTTGGTTTTGCCAGCGGCATTATCATCGTCCGACTGGTATCCAAAAGCGAATACGGTCTTTATACCAACGCCCTGAACCTGATTTCTTTTTTCCTGCTCCTGTCGGGAATGGGGATGGTTTCGGGGACCTTTCAGCTTTGCAGTGAAAATGCTGACCAGCCGGACCGACGGGATCGGATTTTTGCCTATGGAGCCCGTTTCGGCATGATTTTTAACCTGGTCATGTCCCTGGTGATTTTGCTTTTCGCTTCGACGGTCAAGCTAAAGCTTCCGGCTGCCCGCCCCTATTTTATCCTGATGGCCTTTTTCCCCCTGGTGGAAATCTTTTTTCAGTTCCAGGAAATTTATCTGCGCTCCTCTTTTAAGAACCGTGAATATGCCTATTCCTCGACAATTAACGCCCTTCTTGTCCTGGCCGGATCGGTTGTCGGTTCGATTTTATTCCAGATTAAGGGGCTGATTTTTGGCCATTACCTGGCCTTTATCCTGACGGCCATCCTGGTCGGACGCTTATTTAATGCCAAAATCCCCATGCAAAAAACCAGCCTCTCTTCGGCCACAAGAAAAACCCTTTTTCGCCTTTCCTTCATTTCGATGTGCAATAACGGGGTCTCTTCTCTGTTAAATCTTTTGGATATTTTTGTGATTGGCATTGTCATTGCCAATGAGAAGGTGATCGCTCCATTAAACAGGGCATTCCAGGTAAACACCTTGCGAAAAGTTTTTCGGGTCCATTCTCCATCGGTCCGGTGGGAGGCAAAATAGGGATAGATATAGACCACCAGGGCAGCCGGAATAAAGACGGCCGCGGTTGGGAAAGTCGAGGCGACTTTATAGGAAGCGATCACCTTCTCATTGGCAATGACAATGCCAATCACAAAAATATCCAAAAGATTTAACAGAGAAGAGACCCCGTTA
>CABTZP010000039.1 GCA_902489375.1 uncultured Tissierellia bacterium
CGTGGGGGTTCAAATCCCTTCACCTGCAGTTGATCCTCAAGGCTCGGACTTTGGTCCGAGCCTTTTTTATATTTTTAGGAATAAAAAATAGGAGCTAAGCAAATGATTCGCCTAGCTCCCATCCAATAAAAGTCTACTTCTTTATTGATTTACTTAATATATTCAATTTTCACGTTCTTAAACTGGTCCTGAAGACTCATCGGATCAGAGTTTTCCGCGGAAGAAGGAATGGCATCGGTCATTCCGTCTTTATTTGATTTCAGCGCATCAAACAGCGCATTATAATCATCCTTAGTAAACTTCTGGAACCGGTCGAAGTGATCGGGAAGCTGAATTCCGTTTTCCATGACGCCAAAGACCATGGTTTTTCCGCCCTCGAATTTGCCTTCATCAATCAACTTAATTTCGTCGTTCACGGCAACGGTCAGGTTCTTCATCGCAGAAGTAATAACCTGTTCGCCCAGATCATACTGATCAATGTCTACGCCAATGACCTTGCCCTTATTTTCTTTCGCTGCTTTGAGAATTGAATCAACAATTCCGCCGCCGCAGGAGAAGATGATTTCAGTTCCGTTATTATACCAGGAAGCGGCCATGGTTTGAATCTCGGGCTGAGGAACGAAGAAGTTGGTGTAATTGTACTTGACGTTAACGGTTTCGTTCAGCTCTTTTGCAGCGGCATCTGCGCCGGCAACGTATCCAAATCCGTAGCGAATAACTGCAGGCACCGCTAAACCACCCATAAATCCAAGGTTTTTATATCCATCTTTCACCGCGGCGTAACCGGCTAAATAACCAGATTCCTGCTCTTTAAAGAGAATCGCCGCCGTGTTGGGATCAATTTTTGTGATCATGACTGGACTTCCCTGATCATCCACCTTATCCCCATCCTGTACCTTGGGCTCAAAGTCAGCGGCAATAAAGTAAACGTCCGGATGTTCAGACTGAACCTGGCCTACCGCGTTTTCAAAAAGGAAGCCTGGTGTAACGACGACCTTTGCCCCCTTTGCAATTGCCTGTTCAATGGCCTGCTTGTAGTTCTGATCTCCTTCAGCCTGGGGACGAAGGTAATTTGCCTTTACGCCAACGGAATCGGCGAACATCTTCAGGCCCTCAAAGGCGCTTTGATTAAAGCCCTTATCATCAATCGTGCCGAGGTCCGTAATGAGATATAAGGAATTGTCATCCCAGGCAATTTTTCCAGGAGCTGGTTTTTCGGCATCCTGGGAGGATTCCGCAGGAGCTGGCTCCGCTGAACTTTCCGGTTTTTCTTCTGGTTTGTTTCCACAAGCGGCAAGGCCAATGGTCAAGACAAAAGCCAGAAGTAAAGCAATTAATTTTCTTTTTTTCATTTTTTCACCTTCCTTAGGTTTCTATAAAATTCATGCTGACGGATCTTCCCGTCTTCGCTTGTTAAAACCTTGTAAAATCATTATATCATAAATAATAATTACAAAAACAGGCTTTTTATTCGTATCGTTGGCCTGGGGCCTGTTTCTAAAGCAATTAGCGGGCTCCTTTGTCAAAGGGAATGCCTTCCGAAGCCGGGGCATGGGAATGCTTCGAGGTCATATAGAGGACCACAATCGTAATGGCGTAAGGCAGGGAATCATAAATAAATTTGGGTATCCCCAATCCGTATAAAAAGGGAATGCCTGTATAGGCCGCGGAGATCGTTTTTAAGAGGCCGAAGAAAAAGGCCGCTCCAACAATATATTTTGGTTTCCATTGGCCAAAAATTAAAACGGCAATTGCGAGAAAGCCATATCCATTTACCGCCCCATTAAATTCCGTCGAAACCGGAAGGATGTAAGCGAGTCCTCCCAACCCGGCCAGGGCGCCGGAAATGAGAACCCCTTCCCAGCGAATTTTCGATACCGAAATCCCAGCGGCATCTGTTGCCTGGGGAAATTCACCGGCTGAGCGCAATCGAAGGCCAAAGGAGGTTTTATAAAGAACAAAGGTGGAAATTCCTAAAATCATCAGCCCAAGATAAGTCGTAATATAGGCATTTTGAAAAAAGAATGGCCCCAGAATCGGGATATCCCCAAGAATCGGAACCTTGTCAATCTGATAGGCGCCTGAGAAAGAAATTTGCTGAATGCCGACCAGAGAACGGGCAATAAAAATACTAAAGGCCGCAGCAAACATATTAATCGCTGTCCCGGCGATCGTTTGGTCAGCAAACATATTAATGGATGCAAAAGCTAAAAAGGCGCCGGAAATGATTCCGATCCCGATGGAGAGGACAATGGCTACCCAAAGCGCTTTTTGAGGGACAAAGTTGGGATTGAGGGAAGCAAAATGAAGATAGAGGGTGCCGGCGAAGGCCCCCATAACCATCATTCCTTCGACAGCGATATTGATGACCCCGGATCTTTCTGAAAACATGGCCGATAAGGCAACGATTAATAAAGGAATGGAAAAGATCATCATCTGCTGAATGAGAAAATTCATTGCATTCATATTACTTGCTCCCTTCAGAAATATTTTTTTCTTGATGAAGAGGAATCGGATCACTTGTGTTTTTTTCCGCTCGATTTTTTCCTTTCTTACCGGAAGATCGGTCCAAGAGCCGGCGGAACAGGACGGAAAGGGCGGAAATATAGAGAATAATGGAAATGATCATCGTCGTCAGCTCTGGGGCAAAACCCAGGGTTTGAATAGCCTGGCCCCCCATTTGAAGATAAGCAAAGAAAAGTGCGGAAAAAAGAACGCCAATTGGCTCACTAAGCCCGAGAAGGGCTACGGCAATTCCATCAAAGCCTTCATTCGGAAGAACATTTTGCACCGTGAGATGGTTACCAGCTCCGGACAAATAAAGCATCCCTCCGCCAAGACCGGCCAAAGCGCCCGCGATGGCCATGGAAAGGATAATGGACTTTTTTTCGTTAATTCCGGCGTATTTAGCGGCAAAGCGATTTAAACCCACTCCCCTGATTTCATAGCCAAAGGTCGTTTTGTGAATCAAAAGATGAAGCAGAAGGGTTACAATGAGGCCAATCAGAAATCCGCCACCAGCAATGGTTCCGGGAAAAAGAACGTTCATGCCCATTTTGGGAATTTTCGTTGCAATCGGAATCGTGTTATTTTTTAAAATGTTATAAATCTTGCATGATTTGACCAGGGTATTTACCGTGTACATTACAATGTAATTGAGCATAATGCAGGAGATAACTTCATTGACATTTCTTTTGGCCTTTAAAAAACCAACAAGCGCACCAATCAGGCCGCCCCCTAGACCAGCCAGCAGAAGGCCTGGAATCCAGCATACTGAAGCAGGAATATAAGCGCCCATCTTGGCGCAGAATAAAATGGTCAAAAAGCCGCCTAACATAAACTGACCCGAAGCGCCAATATTAAATAAACCGGTTTTAAAGGCAAAGCCAACCGATAAGCCACACATTAAAAGCGATAGGGAATGATAGAAAAGATCACCAATTCCCCGGATGCCCAAATTAAAGGGCCCCATGAAAAAATGGGGAATGGCTTCATTCGCGACATCAGGATTCGTGAAATAAATGATCACCAGGCCGACCAAAAGACCAATTAGAACCGCAATCAGTGAAGGCATGGCCTTTTTAAAAGATGCTTTATTCATGGATACGGGCCTCCCTTTTCTTCACCCCCGACATATAAAGTCCCAGCTCTTCTTCGCTGGTTTTTCCTGGGAGAAGTTCACCCACAATTTCTCCCCGATGCATGACGAGGATTCGATCTGAAATGCCGAGGACCTCACTGAGCTCAAAGGAAACTAATAAAACGGCATTTCCATGATTTCTTTCGCTGATCAGCTGGCCATGAATGTACTCGACTGCTCCCACATCAAGGCCTCGGGTGGGCTGAACAGCAATCAATAAATTATGCTTTCTTTCCATTTCACGGGCGATAATGGCTTTTTGCTGATTTCCACCGGACATTGACCGCACAAGAGTCGATTTTCCCTGTCCAGAACGGACATCATATTTTTCAATCAGCTGACCGGCATAGATCGCGGTTTCTTCAAACTGAATAAGCCCATTTTTCTGAAAGGGTTTTTCGAAATAATTTTGAAGGACGAGATTCTCTTCCAAATTATAATCCAGGATAAGCCCATACTTTTGCCGATCTTCCGGGATATGGGCAAGGCCATGGGTATTTCGGTAACGGATACTTTCCCGGGTAATATCTTTTCCATTTAAAATCATCTTTCCTTCAAAATCCTGGTTTAAGCCCGTCAAAAGGTCAATGAGCTCCGTTTGTCCGTTCCCGTCAATCCCGGCTATGCAAACGATTTCTCCCTCTCGAACGAAAAATGAAATCTCCCGTAAGGCCTTCTCTCCATTTTCCCCGGCTTTCCGGCTAAGCTTTTGAACCTCAAGGATCGTTTTACCCAGCTTTGGTTCTCCTAAGTCAAAATTTAAATTTACTTTCCTTCCTACCATTAGGTTGCTCATCTCCTCAACGGTAAGATCGGAAACATTTTCATCTCCTACCAGTTTTCCCTTGCGGAGGATGGATACGCGGTCAGCAACCGCTTTAATTTCATCTAATTTATGGGTGATAAAAATAATCGATTTACCTTCGCTGACCAGTTGCTTCATGATGTTCATCAGCTCGTCAATTTCTTGAGGGGTGAGAACAGCAGTCGGTTCATCAAAGATTAAAATGTCGTTATCTCGGTAGAGCATTTTAATAATTTCCACCCGCTGTTGCATGGAAACCGTGATATCTTCAATATAGGCATCAGGATCAATGTGAAAATGGTAACGTTCGGATAAAGCCATTACTTTTTTTCGAGCATCGTCCATTTTTAAAATGCCCATATGCGTCGTTTCCGCTCCGAGAACAACATTTTCCAGTACTGTGAAATTTTGGACCAACTTAAAATGCTGGTGGACCATGCCGATCCCATATTTTGTTGCTTCGTTGGGATCTTTAATCTTTACCGGCTTCCCATTGACTCGAATTTCTCCTGAGTCCGGTTCATACAGTCCAAAAAGAATCGACATCAGAGTCGATTTTCCTGCTCCATTCTCCCCGAGCAGGGCAAGAATTTCTCCCTTTTTCAAGGAAATCGAAACCTGGTCATTGGCGATGATACCCGGGAAGGATTTGGTGATGTTGACCATCTCGATCACATTTTGTGTCATGCTCGCCTCCTCATTGAATAGGGCCACTTCCCGTTGAGCCCTTTGTTCCTTTTGATTATATCAAAAGATCTTGGCAGAAGAACAAAGAAAGAGACAGGCTTTTGCCTGCCTCTTTCCAGGAATGACCCTATCATTTTGGAGCTGATCATCCTGATCGTCTCGAAATTGCCTCGAATTTTCCTATTCGTCATAAGAAAAAAGAATAAGCACAGGTCGATAGCGAAGACCCCCATGATGACTGTTCTTTTTGTTTTTTTCATGAACAGAAAATTACTTCATGATCTTGGAAAAATAAGCGAGGGTTCTTAATAGCTGATGGGTGTATCCCATTTCGTTGTCATACCAGGCGGAGGTCTTTACCATCTGGAAGTTCCCAGCCTCAGCCACCGAAGTCATCGTGGCATCAAATAGGGAGCCCTGGCTGCTTCCAATCACGTCCGAGGAGACGATTTCTTCCTCATTGTAACCAAAGGAAGGACTCTCAGCCTCTTTCATCGCTGCATTCACCTCCTCTGCA
The DNA here is from genome assembly GCA_902489375.1 of uncultured Tissierellia bacterium. Classification (GTDB taxonomy): domain Bacteria; phylum Bacillota; class Clostridia; order Tissierellales; family Peptoniphilaceae; genus CABTZP01. Next base: position 5,650 of record CABTZP010000039.1, read on the forward strand.
CTGACCGGTTTTTCCAAAATCGAATAGAGTGTAGTAAGAGATCCATCAATGACAGGCACCCGCAGAGCGGCACTTGAAAGCTTCCCACCGACTTCCGGAATAACTTCAACAATCGCCTTTGCCGCGCCTGTTGTTGTCGGAACAATATTCACAGCCGCTGCCCGGCCACGCCGATAATTCTTTTTCTTATCCGTTTGATCCATTAGGGACTGAGTTCCGGTGTAAGCGTGAACCGTCGTCATCTGCGCGACGACAATCCCAAATTTATCGTTTAACACTTTGACCATAGGAGCCAAACAGTTGGTTGTGCAGGATCCTGCGGAAAATACTTCTTCGGTCCCATCCAAAATCCCTTCATTGACTCCGAATACGACGGTTTTCATCCCTCCTTTTCCAGGGGCAGAAATGAGAACGTGCTTTGCTCCAGCCTGGATATGCTTCATGGCCATATCTTTTTCAGTGTAAAAACCGGAACACTCCAGCACAATGTCAATCCCTAATTTTTTCCATGGGAGATCCGCGGCATCTCTTTCATGAAAAACGGGGATCCTTTTCCCATCGGAGATGATTCCTTCTTCATCGGACTCAAGCTTTCCGGGGTACCGGCCGAAAGTGGAATCATGCTTTAACTGATAAACCATATACGAAGGCGGAGCTGAACCCGTGTTAATGGCTGCCAGTTCCAGGTCACCGACCTTTTCCGATTCCAATAGACGGAAAACAAGGCGCCCAATTCTGCCGAAACCACTTATTGCGATTTTTGTTGTCATGAATTACTCCCTTTTCTTTGACCTTGATTTTAACAATCACTTCCTGTTGTGGGCAATGGTCTTTCTGCCCCATCATTCCTTCATGATTCAATTTTTCAGTTGTAAAGACAGGGTATCCCCCATCTCTTTGTATCATTAAGTATACCCGACATTTGCATGGACTGCCGACAAAAAGAACTCCCCGTCGCGGGGGCGGCGGGGAGAACAAATATATTAAATAATTGGAAGCTGAAGGGGTTGACCCGGGTGTAAGGTCATGGCTTCCAAATTATTTAACTCCACAATTTGAAGGATCAGGTCTCGGGGATCTTGATGATATTCCTGAGCAAGGGGCTGGGCAATGGACCAAAGCGTCTCCCCTTCACTGACATAAATGATCCTGGTTTGGAGAAATGGTTCAGAAGTGATTTCTTTCTCACTTGCTCCATAAACAGTCTGAGGCTGTATAGTCTGTAAAAGGCCAAAAATTAAAATACCAAAGAAAACGGACACCATCAAAATGAAGGTAAAAAATTTTCTTTGATTCACAATAACCCATCGTTTCATTTTTCCGCCTCCAAAGAACATTTGTTCTAACTGGCATAAGTATATGAGAACATTTGTTCTTTGTCAAGAGAAATTCCTCATCAATAAAAAGATTTATAAAATATTTGTATATTCCCATCCTTGATAATTAATAACTATAAGTTTCTTAAAATCAAAAAATAATGTTGTTTATTTGCTTTTACACCACTGGAAATTTTAAAGCGGATTTTTAACTAACAACTTTCAAAATATCAAATAAGAAATATAGTAATGCTTTCAAAGTTACTATTTTTATTAGGTACATTGTTTGAAAATATTTCATCATAATAAAATATTTGTGATACAATACTCATGAAGTTGAATTATAATTACTTTATAATTCTTTTGAAATTCTAATTGAAACCGGGACATGAGAAAACTGAACTTTTGATTTTAAAAAGATAAGGAAGGAGGTTGAGCATTTATATCAAAATTAACGAAAATAAAGAAAAAGTAAAGAAGGAATGTTTATTTAGCGTATAAAATTTGAGTTATTCTGGAGGTGAAATATGAAAAAAATTTTTTCTATTATCTTGTCATTAGTTATTATCACGGCGGTATCTTAAAACAACCCTAATGTCGGAACAGTTCAAATTAATTAGGCGTAAAATAATAAGAGGTTATCGCAATGTTAAAAAACTTTTTTACTTACTATCTTATTTTCGCCCTTGTATTGTCATTGACCGCCTGTTCTCCAGCAGGGAAAGAACCTGAAGGAAATCCGTCAGCGAAAAAAGAGAAAAGTTCCCAGGAACAAGAAAAAAAAGAAAACGAACTGGCCCTTTTATTCCCTGCAAATATGGCGGGAAGAACAAAGTCCAATGCGAAAATTTTTGATATTAAACCTTTCCATCTAAAACTTATTTTACCAGATGGCTGGAGTGTGTCGGAGAAAAAAGGAAAACTATTCCCCCTTGAGCCAGGTTTTTCCATTTATATTATTATGAATCGACAAGGAAGCCCGGTGGGTCACGTTGGATATAACGTTTTCGATTTACATGAGGGAGATGAAGATAATCCCATGCTGATTTACGGTCAAATCGATAAAGGCTCTCGTTATTGTTTTGACGTGCACGACACTTACCAGGTTATCCGCAAACATACCCAAGGAGAAACAGCAATAGTAACTGTTTTTCATTCTGATGGATGGGTACTCGATAATCAAGGAAATTATGTAGAAAAGGGAGGAGAAAATAACATAGGCATCCTTTCTTATGACAAAAGCCGTCGTGTTTATGTGGCTTTTGATCTTGTAAGTAGTAAAGTAACGAAAGATCAGGCTAAGGCCATCGCTGAAAGCCTTGAAATTCACGACTAACTACATCCGATATAGATCATTGGGAGCATTTTTCTTTCCTCTGTTTCTGCCCCCTAAAAGGGCAGAAACGGAGGATTTAGCTTTTCTATTTTTCCTTCCTTATTTCTTTTTCCTTTCGAACGTCCTGGAGGGCAAGCATACAGGCGAGTTTCGCCTGCTCGTAGACGATCCCCCCCTGATAATAGGCGATATAGGGGGGGCGAATGGGGCCATCGGCACTCACTTCGATCGAAGACCCGTCAATAAAGCCGCCGGAAGCCATGATGACCTGGTGACTATATCCGGGCATATCCCAGGGATAGGGAACGACCTCACTTCCCACCGATGCCGCCTTTTGCACGGCCCGGCAGAAGGCAATCAAAAGATCAGGATCTTCGAATTTAATCGCCTGGACAATATCTGAACGCGGATCCGCTAAAGAAGGGATACATTCAAAGCCCTCCTCTTCGAAAACCGAGGCAAAAAGAAGGGCCGCTTTTCGGGCCTCTTTCGTGATATGGGGGGCAAGAAAAAAACCCTGGAGGGTAAGCCGAGTCGTATCAAAGGTAAGACCGGTATTTCTTCCTAATCCCGGGGCGGTGATGTGATTGATGCAGCGCTCAATCAGGTTCTTTTTTCCGGCAATATACCCGCCGGAAAGTGCAATTCCCCCACCGGGATTTTTGATTAAAGACCCGGCCATGATGTCGGCTCCAATTTCAAGAGGTTCGATCGTTTCTGTAAATTCTCCATAGCAGTTATCCACCATGATGATCGTCTGAGGGCTTGCTATTTTTATGATATCAATAGCCTTTTTCATCTCTTCGATGGTAAAAGCTCTGCGGTCGGTATAGCCGGTCGACCTTTGCAGTTCAACCATCTTCACTGGTTTTTCAAAGGCTTTTTTCAGGCGGTCATAGTCAATCGAATGGTCTTTTTTTAGGGGAAGAACTTCATATTGGATTCCCTTTTCGATTAAATTTCCCTTTTCTTCTCCCCGGATACCAATGACCTTTTGCAGGGTGTCATAGGGATGGTCCGTAGCCTCCAAAAGCGTATCTCCCTTTTCAAGAAGGGCGAAGAGAACAATGGCAAGGGCATGGGTGCCTGAAGCAATCGAAGGGCGTACTAAACAGTCCTCTGCCTTAAAGACGTCTCGGAAAATGGCCTCCGCCTTTCCCCGGCCCGTATCGCCATAGCCATAACCCGTGGCAGAAAAAAAATCAGACTGGGAGAGCATATTTTCCTGAAAAGAGTGAAGAACCTTAAGCTGGTTGTAAGAACAAGTCTGTTCAATTGCAAGAAAAGAGCTCTCCAGGGCCTTTTCTTTTTCTTCAATTCTTTCCAAAATTTCTGGACGAATGTGAAATTCATTTATTAATAAGTGATCAATATCATTCATTTTGTTTTCCGTTCCTCTTTCTTCATGGATTGCGAAAATATTGGAATACTAACGTTCGTTATAAAAACGATTGATTTGTTCTTCCATCTCTTCTACGATCTGTTCTTCGCTTTTTTCGGACCGGTTAAAAAAGATGGCCTCCGGATACCGATGAAACCAGCTGACTTGCCTTTTCGCGTAATTTCTCGAATACTGCTGAATTAAACGGACCATTTCTTCATATGTAACAAGACCCTTTTCATACCACTGAACCTGACGGTAACCAATCGCCAAAGCGGCCTGAGCGTCAAAAGGCATCCCCTCTTCAAGAAGCCTTCGATTTTCTTCCACAAGCCCCTCTTCCATCATTTGAATGACCCTTTGGTTAATCCTTTCGTATAGCTTTTCCCGATCATCCGTGAGGACAAAGATCAGGGCCTCATATCTTTCCTCTTTTTTTTCTTCTTTTTTCCAGTCCGATAGCGATTTTCCCGTGGAAAGGTAAACTTCCATCGCTCGAAGAATCCTTTTGCGGTTCGTTTGGTGAAGGATCCTTGCGCTTTCCGGGTCAACCTTTTTTAAAAAATGAAAAAGCGCCTGACCCTGGTCACGATCGTAGGCTTCTCCCAACCTTTTCCTTAGTTCCGGTTCGATATTAATATGAGCAAAATGAAAATCATGGAGAATAGCATCTAAGTAAAGACCGGTTCCCCCAACAAAAATTGGCTTATGGCCACGAGAATCGATCTGATCGATGGTTTCATAAGCGATGGTTTGATAATCATGCGCTGTGAACCGTTCACCCGGAGAAACCAGATCAAGCAAATGATGAGGAATTTTTTCCATTTCCTCTTCACGGACCTTCGCCGTGCCGACATCCATCCCCCGATAGATTTGCATCGAATCCATGGAGAGGATTTCTCCCCCAATCCTTCCGGCTACTTTTACGGAAATTTTTGTTTTGCCAACTGCCGTTGGACCGGTGATGAAAATCAGCTTTTTTTTCTTCCCATTTTTATTTGATTCGCATAAAGGCATTTTCAAAGTCTCTTTTCCTTCGAATAATCACGGTTGGGCGGCCATGGGGGCAGGTTAAAGGATAAGCGGTTTTTAAGAGGTCCAGATAGAGTGCTCTTACCTCATCCGGGCCGATGACATCCCCCTGCTTGATTGATGCCCGGCAGGCTTTCATGGCCATTTGACTGATCATGGCATCAAAGGAATCCAGCCCTTGAAAAGAAAGGTCCAGGAGGTCTAAAAACGTCCCTTCTTCTCTTTCTCCCGCAAAAATAGAGGGCAGCTCCCGCAAGACCACTGTGTCCTCAGCAAAAATATCAAAGCCATAGCCCAATTTTTTTAAAAGAGAGCTCTTCTTTTTCAAGGCATCCATTTGAAGATCCGAAAGTTTGATGGAAAGAGGCTGAAGGCGTCTTTGCGAGATGACCGTTTGTGTGTTGACCTGTTTCATGAAGCGCTCAAAGTTAATCCGTTCATGGGCAGCATGCTGATCAATCAAAAGGAGCCGGTCCTGGATAGGATCCTCTAAAATAATGTACGTTTTAAAGACAATGCCAATGAATCTTAGGTCTTCATAAGAAGGAAGAAGGGCATTTTCTTCAGCTTCTCTGAGAAAAGATTGCTCTTTTTCCTGAACATATTTTTCTTTTTGTTCGTGAAGACCGGTTGTTACTTGATCCGTCTTTCTGCTTCGTTCTTCTTTTCCTTCCTTTTCGTATGCCGTCTTCTCCTTGAGAAAAAGGAAACATGAATCTTCTTCTCTTTCTTCTTCCTCCACGGTAACTTCATGAACTGA
>CABTZP010000040.1 GCA_902489375.1 uncultured Tissierellia bacterium
AACGGGCTTCGACAACCGGTTCTCTCCTTCTTCTGACCAGGACCTTTCCAATTTTGTTATTGTCGATGCGAAAGGAAAACCCATCGGTCCAATTCAAGACGGCGCTTCCGTGATTCTCTTTAATTTTCGGGGCGACCGGGCCATGGAACTTTCGATGGCTTTTGATCAGGAAGACTTTCCCTTCTTTGACCGGGGAAAACGCCCCGACGTCTATTTCGCCGGCCTCCTGGAATATGACGGTGACTTGCACATTCCCCGTCATTATTTGATCGAACCGCCCCTTATCGAACACACCCTTACTGAGTTTTTTGTCTCTAAAGGAGTACGTGAGTTTGCCTGCTCTGAAACGCAAAAATTCGGCCATGTCAGCTATTTTTGGAATGGCAATCGGTCGGAAAAGTTTTCCGAGGAATTGGAAACCTGGCAGGAGATCCCTTCAGATCCGGTTCCCTTCGATCAACGGCCCTGGATGAAATCGGCTGAAATCACGGATGCCTTCATTCAGGCCATGGAAACAGAAGATTATGAGTTTTTGCGGGTAAATTATGCCAATGGCGATATGGTGGGCCACACCGGAAACTTTGATGCCGTCCGCCTGGCTATTGAAAGCGTTGACCTCGCCCTTTCCCGGATTCTTCCCGTTGCCCGGAAATACAATTATGTTCTTTTTATCACCGCTGATCATGGCAATGCCGAAGATATGATCCACACCGATGAAAAGACCGGGAAAAAATCTCCCAAGACTGCCCATTCCCTCAACCCGGTTCCCTTTATTTTATGGGATCCCCAGCAAGAGCTAACGCTAGACCAGCGCCTTTCGGGAAAGGCCGGTTTAGCCAATGTGGCGGCAACGGTAGCCGAAACCATGGGCTTTAAAAAGCTGGAGATTTGGGAAGAAAGTCTTTTGGCAAAGTCGTTGGCAAAGTAGTTTTTTGGAGGATTTGATGCATATTCATGCGGGTTTAGACGTTGGTTCAACGACGATTAAAGTCGTCGCGGTCGACGAAAAAGATCAGGTTATCTATTCGGTTTACCGGCGGCACAAAAGTGACGTCAAAAGAACCGTCTTTCAGGTTTTGGAAAATCTTTTCCAGGAGCTGGGAAACGTTCCGATAAAAATGGCGGTCACGGGTTCCGGCGGAATGTTCTTGGAGCAAATCCTGGAAGTGCCTTTTATTCAGGAAGTGATTTCCGAAACGGAAGCCATCAAAAAATACTATCCCCAAACAGATGTCATCATCGAATTGGGCGGGGAAGATTCCAAGATCACCTACCTTTCCGGGAGTGTGGAGCAGAGGATGAATTCCATTTGCGCCGGCGGAACCGGCGCCTTTATTGACCAAATGGCTTCCCTGCTAAATACAACCGCTTCCGGCTTGAATGATCTGGCGGATGATTATGGAAAAATCTATCCGATTGCCTCCCGGTGCGGCGTTTTCGCGAAAACGGATGTCCAGGCCCTCTTAAATGACGGCGCTTCTAACGAAGATATCGCCATGTCCATTTTCCAGTCCATTGTCAATCAGACGATCTCGAACCTGGCCTGTGGACGTCCGATTGAGGGCAACCTCACTTTTCTAGGCGGCCCCCTTCACTTTTTGCCGAATCTGAGAAAGTGTTTCATTCACACCTTAAACGCCTCAGCCAAGTCCTTTACCACTCCGGAAGATGGACAGCTTTTCGTCGCCCATGGGGCGGCCTTAATCGCTGAAAAAGCTTCCGAAGAAGTGACCCTCCAGCGACTCATTGACCGGATCCATAGCCGAAAGGTCGTTTCGGAAGAAGAAAAAAAGATCCTGGAGCCCCTCTTTTCCTCAGAAGAGGAATATGAGCGTTTCAAGATCGAAAACCAGGCCCACCTGGCTAAGTTCGGCGACATCAAAACCTATGAAGGACCGGTTTATCTTGGCATTGACGCCGGATCCACAACCACGAAAGAAGTGGTCATTGGGGAAGACGGAGAGATTCTCTATCATCACTACGCCTCCAATATGGGTAAGCCCCTGGAGCACGTCATTGAGGACCTCAAAGAAATCTACGCTTCCATGAATGAAAAGACCTATATTGCCAATTCCGCCATCACGGGCTATGGAGAAGACTTTATCCGGGCTGCTGTGAACGTGGACATCGGAGAAGTGGAAACCATCGCCCATTACACCGCCGCCCATTATTTCGATCCGGACGTGGACTTTATTCTCGATATCGGCGGTCAGGATATGAAGGCCATGCACATCCGAAACGGGGTCATTGACTCGATCAAGCTCAACGAATCCTGCTCATCGGGCTGCGGGTCCTTCCTTTCCACCTTCGCAGCCTCCGTTGGCATGAGCGTGGAGCAGTTTCAGGAGGCCGCCCTGCGGTCAAAGGCCCCTGTTGATTTGGGCAGCCGCTGTACCGTATTTATGAACTCCAAAGTCAAGCAGGCGCAAAAAGAAGGGTTTGGGGTAGAGGATATTGCCGCCGGCCTTTGCTATTCGGTCATCAAAAACGCCATTCAGAAGGTCATTAAAGTTCGCGATCCCAAGCGTCTGGGAGATCACCTCGTCGTCCAGGGAGGCACTTTTTATGGCGATGCCATTCTCCGGGCCTTTGAAAAAATCACAGGCAGAAAAGCGACCAGACCCTCCATTGCCGGTTTAATGGGGGCGATGGGGGCGGCTTTAATCGCGAGGGAAAAATCGACCGGTCACAGCGCCCTCAAAACGCCTGAGGAGCTGGCTGATTTCACCTATACGCAAAAGCACGCCCGGTGCGGGCGCTGTACCAATAACTGCGCGCTGACCATCAACATCTTCTCGGACGGGTCCCGGTATATTTCGGGAAACCGGTGCGAAAGAGGGGCGGGGATTGAGCGAAAGAAAAATGATATTCCCGACCTCTACCAGTATAAATATGATCGACTCTTTCATTATTACAGCGAGATTCCCAAAGAGGAAGCGAAGTTTCCCGCCGTGGGTATGCCCAGAGCTTTAAATATGTATGAAAATTATCCACTCTGGCACACCTTTTTTAATCGGCTGGGCTTTCCGGTTTTTGTTTCTGACCCCTCCTCCCGGGAAATATATGAAAAAGGACTTTCTTCCATTTCCTCAGAGACCATCTGCTATCCGGCAAAGCTAGGCTATGGCCATATTGAAGACCTGGTCAATAAAGGGGCGGAGCTGATTTGGTATCCCTGTGTCTTTTATGAAGAAAAGCAGTTTGCCCGAGCGGATAATCAGCTCAACTGTCCCGTGGTCTGCGGCTTCCCCGAAGTGATTAAAAACAACGTCTCCTCTTTGGAAGAAAAAAAGGTCACTTTTATGAACCCCTTTCTTTCCTTCCGAAATGAAAAGGTTCTGGCCGACCGGCTGATTGAGATTTTTGAACTCTTCTCGATCGGAGGAAAAATTTATCACATTAACCCCAGCCATATTCGGGCCGCCGTCAAGGCCGCCTGGGAGGAACAACAAAACTACCATCAAGATATTCAACGAGAAGGCCGACTGGCCATGGATTGGCTGGAGAAAAACCACGGGCAGGGCATTGTCCTGGCTGGCCGTCCCTATCATATTGACCCGGAAATTAACCACGGGATTCCCGAACTGATTAATGGCATGGGCCTGGCAGTACTTTCGGAAGACGCTGTTGCCATGAACGCAGGAGACCTTTCCCTGCCCGTCCGGGTTTTGGATCAGTGGGTTTATCATTCCCGCCTCTACCGGGCGGCTGAGTATGTCGCCAATTCCGACCATCTGGAGCTGATTCAGCTTAACTCCTTCGGCTGCGGCCTTGATGCCGTTACCACCGATCAGGTGCAGGATATTTTGGAGAGCAAGGGAAAAATCTACACGCTTTTAAAGATTGATGAAGTTTCCAATTTAGGGGCGGTTAAAATTCGCATTCGCTCCCTGATTGAGGCTTTACACCATGCCAGGGAATTGGGAATTGAACAGGTGAAAAAGGAAAAATCCTATGCACCGGTTCGTTCTCCCTTTACCCGGGAGATGAAAAAAGACTATACCATTTTGGTCCCGGCCATGGCCCCGGATCACTTCCAGATTCTCTCCAAAGCCTTAAACAGCGAAGGCTACCATCTCAAGTTCCTGGACCGGGTCGATGCGGATGTGATTAACGCCGGCTTAAAATATGTCAATAATGATTCCTGCTATCCTTCCATTACGGTCGTAGGACAGATGATGGAAGCGATCGAAAGCGGGAAGGTTGATTCCAAAAAGACCGCCCTTTTAATGACTCAGACCGGAGGAGTTTGCCGGGCTTCCAATTATGTGGGCTATATTCGCAAGGCCCTTCAGGATATGGGCTATCCGGAAATTCCTGTGATTGCCCTGTCCGCCCAGGGGATTGAGACTTCTCCGGGCTTTAAAATCACACCGGGGATTCTTGATAAATCCCTTTACGCACTTCTTTTGGGCGATCTGGTGATGCGCTGTTCAAACGCCACCAAACCCTATGAAAAGCGGGACGGGCAGACTGACCAGCTGAAAAAGAAGTGGATCGAGCTTTCCGGGGAGTTTTGCGAAAGACCGAGTTTTCTCCAGTACCGGAAGCTGGTGCAAAAACTGGTCCATGAATTTGATCAGGTTCCCCGCCGGGCCATTCGAAGGCCCCGGGTGGGGATTGTGGGAGAAATTTTGGTGAAATACCTTCCCGAGGCAAATAACAACCTTCAGGGGCTTCTGGAAGAAGAAGGAGCGGAAGTAGTGGTTCTGGATTTGATGGACTTTTTGCTCTACTGCGCCCGCAACGCCATCCACAAAGCCGATCTCTTGGGAACTTCTCAGGCCAAGGCCGCTGCCTGCCAGGTTGCGGTCCATGCCGTGGAATGGTACCGGCAGCCCATTCGAAAGGCCCTCAGCCAGTCCTATCACTTCGAGGAAATGACCGCAATAGAAGAAATTGAAAAGATGGCTGAAGAGGTCGTTTCTGTCGGCAACCAGTACGGAGAGGGCTGGCTTCTGGCCGGAGAGATGATTGAACTGATCCGTAAGGATTGCCCCAATATTGTCTGCATTCAGCCCTTTGGATGTCTTCCCAATCACATCACCGGAAAAGGGGTGATGAAGGCCATCCGCAGCCGCTATGAACAGGCCAACATCATCGCCGTGGACTATGATCCCGGCGCCAGCGAGGTCAATCAGATTAACCGCATCAAGCTGATGATGAGCTCCGCCTGGGAAGCGGTCGGCGGGAAGCCCCAGGAAATTTTGGATGCGCAAATGGGGAAGAAACAAAAGAATAAAGATCAAAAGACAGGCGATACGATGCCCAGGGAGAGGAAATTTGAGCTTTCCACCTTAGTCCAGGAAACGCAGATTTCTTCCTCCATTAAAGCAGAGACCAGCCGGACTGAGGCGAAAAAAGAATAAGCCCGGTTCCGCTTTCGTTTCATGCTACAATAAAAAAAGATTCGGAGGCGGCTATGCAGGAAAATAAAAAAAGACTGATGATCATTGCCCTTGTCCTCTCCCTCCTGCTTCTTTTCGGATGGATTGGCCTTGATACGCTCTACAGCAAAAAGGCGAATTCCGATCAGTACCACTGGGTCGATGTTGAAAACGCAAAGAGCAAGGAAGAGCCGGGCATTCTCAAAGACCATCAGTTCCTCTTTCTTTTGGCTGGGGTGGATATTAACACAGATCAGCTTTCCACCAATAAAGAAAAAACCCGATCGGATACCCTGATGCTGGTCAAGGCGAACTTTGAAACCGGCGAGATCACCCTGATTTCCCTTCCCCGGGACGCCTACGTTAAGGTGAACGATCAATACACCAAACTCAATCATGCTCACGCCTACGGCGGCATTGATTTAACCATGAAAACCATTCGCGACTGGCTCAACCTTGACCTGGATTATTATGTCGAGGTGAGCTTTGACGCGGTCAAAACCATTGTGGATTCTCTGGGCGGAGTCGAGTATGAGATCCCGGATAACGGGATTGAGTACCGGGTCGCCGATACGAAGGGCAATTGGAAAGTTTTAGAGCCGGGAAAGCAAAAATTAAACGGGGAAGATGCCCTCGCCTTTCTCCGTTTTCGAAACGGGTATGCCACGGGTGACATTGGCCGGGTTCAGGCACAGCAGGACTTTTTAAAAACCTTCGCCCATCAGTTTCTGGCCAAGGCCAATATCAAAACGGCGCCCGCGATGGTCCAGCTACTGATTCATGATGTTAATACCAACATCCCCTTCCGCCAGCTGGGCGTCCTTCTTGGAAAGATGGAGGTTTTTAAGGGAAAGAGCCTTCGGACCTTCACTCTGCCAGGCGATGGCAAGTACTACCAATCGGTTTCGTATTATATTCCCTATCCGAAAAAGACCAACCAGCTGATCCAGGAGGAGCTTGCCAGCTTTTGCCATAAGCCCCCTTATGATCAGGAAGAAATTTCAGAGCTGATTTACCGTTTTGGCCCCATGGAAGAAGAGGCGGAGGAAGAAAGTGCGCAGGAATCGTAAGGACGAGCATTTACAATATTTTTCTCAGGCGAACCACCCCGGTTCGCCTCTTTTTGATCAGGTTTTCTTAGAAACCCAGTCCTTTCCGGAGCTTTCTTTTTCCGAATTGGACCCCTCTGCGGTTTTTATGGGGAAAAAAATCGGTCTTCCGCTGATGATTAACGCCATGACCGGGGGGACGGAAAAAGGGAAAAAAATCAATGCTTCTCTGGCTAGGCTCGCCAGGGATTTTCATCTTCCCCTCCAGCTGGGATCCATGCGTCTTGCCCTGGAAGAGCCCGAGTCCATCGAGAGTTTTCGCCTTGCCCGCGATCTTTTGGGGCCGGAGCCGGTTCTTTTGGCCAACCTGGGTTCCGAGGCGAGAGAAGAGGAGGCCCAAAAGGCCATGGACCTGATTGAGGCAGACGGGATTGGCATTCATATTAATCCCGCTCAGGAGCTTTCCATGGCGGAAGGGGACCGGGATTTCCGGGGGACAAAGGCGAGGGTTGAAGCCCTCTGTCGGGCCTTCCCCGGCCGGATCATTGTCAAAGAAGTCGGATTTGGCTTTAGTATAAAAGATAGTCAGTTTTTGTCTTCGCTTCCTCTGGATTATATCGATGTTTCCGGAGCGGGCGGGACGAATTTTATGGAGATTGAAGATCTCAGGCGGATGAAAACGCTCCGGGAAGAGTCGTATCCGAAAGATTCTTTGGAAGAGTTTTATGACTGGGGGATTCCCACCGCGCTCTCCATTTTGAATGTGAAAAAGACCTGTCCGGGAAAGAAGATCATCGCCGGCGGGGGGATTCGAAAAGCCAGTGACCTGCTTAAAGCCATTGCCCTTGGGGCGGATTACGGGGCGGTCGCGGGCGCCCTCTTAAAAGTGATTCTCACTCAGGGAGAAGAGGGCGGAAGAAGGTATTTGGAAGACTTTCGCCGGCATTTTTTAATCGGCATGGCCCTCTTGGGGGCAAAAGATACAAAAAGCCTTAAGAAAGTTCCTTACCGGCTGATGGGCCAACTAAGGGAACTTGCACCATAAAGGGATTATTTTTCAAGGGTTTTGAAAAAGAAAAGAAGAGTTAGGGACCGAGAAAAGGGAGGAGGCCGAAGGGCTGATCTTCCAGGGAAAAGCAGGAGGCATCATGACGGAAGCAAGAAAAGAAAAACCCATATTTTACGCTGAGCCAAACCAGAACAGTCGGATTAAACATTGCCTGGCGGTCATGTCGGGCAAGGGCGGAGTCGGAAAGAGCCTGGTTACAGGCCTTGTGGCCTGCGCCATGCAAAGGGCGGGAAGAAACGCCGCGATTATGGATGCGGATATCACCGGTCCATCCATTCCCCGCGAGTTTGGCCTGGAAGGCGGCATCGAAGTTCGGGGCGAACTCGGCTATCCCCGCAGAAGCGCAACCGGCATTCAGATTGTTTCGACGAACCTGATTTTGGAAAATGAAACGGATCCGGTCATCTGGAAGGGGCCCATGGTCGGACAGGCGATCAAGCAGTTTTGGACGGACTTTGTCTATGAAGACGTTGATTACCTTTTTGTCGATATGCCTCCGGGCACGGGCGATGTTCCCCTGACCGTTTTTCAGACCCTTCCCATTGACGGGGTGATTGTCGTAACCAGCCCCCAGGACCTCGTTGCCATGATCGTTGAAAAGGCCGTGAATATGGCAAAGATGATGAATGTTCCCATCTTAGGTGTGGTCGAAAATATGTCTTATTTCAAAGCGCCGGACACCGGGAAGGTCTACCAGATTTTTGGAGAAAGTCACATCGAAGAGGTATGCGCGAAAATGGGCATCGACTTTTTGACCCGTCTTCCCATTGATCCGGAAGTGGGGGCTATTGTGGACCAGGGACGGATTGAAGAAGTGGAGCTTGAAGAGATGAGTCCGGTCGTAGAAAAGATTTTAGGATTGGAGGTCAAATAATGGACGCTCGAGATCAACTGACGGTAAATACGCTCCGGATGCTGAGCGTCGATATGATCAACAAGGCAAATTCCGGCCATCCGGGCCTTCCCTTAGGGGCTGCGCCCATGGCCCATACGCTTTTTAGCCGGGTTATGGTGCAAAATCCCAAAAACCCCTCCTGGCCTAACCGGGATCGGTTCATTCTCTCCGCCGGGCATGGATCAGCCCTTTTATACAGTCTCCTTCATCTTTCGGGCTTCGCTCTTTCTTTAGATGATTTAAAAGCGTTTCGTCAGCTCGGCTCAAAGACCCCCGGCCACCCGGAATACGGGCACACGCCCGGGGTTGAGGCGACGACCGGCCCCCTGGGTCAGGGCCTTGCGATGGCCGTTGGCATGGCCATGGCGGAGGTTCATTTAGCTGGGCTTTATAACGAGGACCAATACCCAATCATGGACCATCACACCTACTTTTTATGTGGGGATGGGGATCTGATGGAAGGGGTCTCGCAGGAGGCGGCCGCCCTGGCTGGGCACCTGAAGCTGGGAAAACTGATTGGCCTTTATGACTCCAACCACGTCTCCCTGGACGGGCCGCTTTCGCTATCCACCACAGAAGATACGGGCAAGCGCTTTGAGGCCTATGGATGGCAGGTCCTTCACGTTCAAGATGGCAATAACCTGGATGCGATCGAGGAAGCGTTGAAAGAAGCGAAAAAGGAAACAGACCGGCCTAGTCTGATTGAAATCAATACCACGATCGGATATGGGGCCCCGGACCAGGGCTCTTCCAAGGTTCACGGATCTCCCATCGGGGAAGAAGGCCGGGCCGTTTTAGCGAAAAACCTATCCTGGGATAGGGCGCCTTTTGATCTTCCGAAAGAGGCCTATGACCTCTATGAAGAGGTCGCCCAAAAGGGAGAGGAGAGGGAAAAGGACTGGAAGCGACTTTTTGTAGCCTATGAAAAAGCCTTTCCCGAAAAAGCCAGGCTCTTCCAAGACACTTTTGCGGGAAAGCTTCCGGAAGGCTGGGATAAGAACCTTCCCGTCTTTCATCCGGAAGACAAGGCTCAGGCAAGTCGGGCCAGCTCCTATCAAATGATTCAGCAAATTGCCAAGGCTTGCCCGAGCTTTTGGGGCGGGTCAGCTGACCTTTCCGGTTCCAATAAAACCGACATTCAGGATTCTTCCGCTTTCCGCCTGGAAAAAGATGCCGGCCGAAACGTGAATTACGGGGTCCGGGAATTTGCCATGGCGGCCATTAATAACGGCATCGCCCTTCACGGCGGCTCAAAAATTTTCTCCGCGACCTTCTTTGTCTTTTCAGATTATATGCGGGCGGCCGTCCGCCTGGCAGCTTTAATGAAGCTTCCTGTAATCTTTGTTTGCACCCATGATTCGGTGGCGGTCGGAGAAGACGGGCCGACCCATGAACCCATTGAACAGCTTTCGTCCTGGCGGGCCATGCCAGGTCTGGATGTCCTGCGCCCGGCTGATGCCAACGAAACCGTTCAGGCCTGGCGCCTTGCAATGGAAAGCAAGGATCATCCGACCATGCTGGTTTTAACCCGCCAGTCCCTGCCCAATTTAAAGGAAACGCCGGAGCGGGCCAAAGAAGGCGTGGAAAAAGGCGCCTATGTTCTTTCTCCCGCAAATGGAGAAGCCGAGGGCCTGATTCTTGCCACGGGCTCTGAAGTTTCCAAGGCCTTAGAGGCCCAAAAGATTTTAGAGGAAAAGGGTCATGCCTATGGGGTCATCTCCATGCCCTCCTTCTTCCGCTTTGACCAGCAGGATTCCGCTTATCAGGAATCGGTTCTTCCTTTCGCCCTTCGCCGGCGAATTTCCTTCGAAGCGGGCTCAACCCTTTGCTGGGGAAAATATGTTGGCCTGGATGGGCTTTCAGTCGGCATTGACCGATTTGGCCTTTCCGCCCCTGGAGATATCGCCCTTTCACAGCTGGGCATGACGGCGGAAAATTTAGTAGAAAAAATTTTGGCATTATCAATCATTGAATAAAAAAACACCCGATCTGACCGCCCGGCCAATCCGACCGCGGCCAAAAAGCCGGCTCCTGACCGGTCCAACTTTTAGAGGAGGAGAAAATGAAATTTTTTCTGGATACTGCCCATGTTGAAGATATTCGCCATATCCATCAATTAGGTTTATGTGACGGGGTCACCACCAACCCCACCCTGATTGGAAAGGAAGGCCGTCCTTTTGAGGAAGTCATCAAAGAAATCTGTTCTATCGTTGATGGACCAGTTTCGGCGGAAGTCACCGGAAAAAACCGTGAAGAAATGATTGAAGAAGCTCGAAAAATTTCCAAGTGGGCAGAAAATATCGTAATCAAGATCCCCATGACCGAAGAGGGACTTGCCGCCATTCACACCCTTTCAGCGGAGGGGATTAAGACCAACTGCACCTTGATCTTTTCGGTTAATCAGGGACTGATGGCCTGCAAGGCGGGCGCTACCTACATCAGCCCATTTATCGGACGGATTGACGATATCGGGGAAGACGGTCTGGAAGTTGTCGCCAGCTTAAGAGAGGTGATTGATCTCTACGGTTTTAACACGGAAATCATTGCTGCCTCCATTCGGACCGTCCATCATGTCGAAGCCTGTGCCTTGATTGGCGCCGATATTGCCACCATCCCCGGAAAGCTCTTTTCCCAGATGTGGTCTCACCCACTGACGGATAAGGGCCTGGAAAGTTTTGAAAAGGACTGGGAAAAGTACCTAGAGGGGCTGAAAAAGTAATCTGCATTAAAAGAAGCCGGCTTAAGAAATCGGTTTAAAAACAAAGATAAATAAGGGGGCGGTTTGACGCATTTCGTCAGGCCGCCTCTTTTTTTTTGGCTCCATGGCGGGACCCAAGGTCTTCGGATCAGCAGATTAGTTTTAATTTGATTTTTTCAATAACCCCTTGAAACCTTTCGTTTTTAAGCCTTCTTTCCATTCGCTTCAGTACAATGGATGAAAAATCTTTTTTTTGTTTTCAACGATAAAAAAAGAACAAGAAAA
>CABTZP010000041.1 GCA_902489375.1 uncultured Tissierellia bacterium
GTTGACCTTGCCCGGCATGATCGAAGAGCCTGCCTCGTTGGCGGGAAGTCTCAGTTCCCCCAGGCCTGTCCGGGGGCCCGAAGCTTCCAGACGGATGTCGTTTCCTATTTTTAAAAGGTCGGAAGCCAGATCGTTAAGGGCCCCGTGGAGGCCAAGGAGCGCATCGCGGGAAGAAATAAAATGAAACCGATCTTCTTCCAGTTTAAAATTTTCATGCAAACGTAAATTTAGCTGATTGACCACCTCTTGTCCAAAGCCCGCATAGGAATTGATGCCTGTTCCCACGGCCGTCCCCCCAAGACCCAGGAAAAAAACCCGCTCAAGGGCCTCTCCCGCTTCTTTTCGGCAATGCTCTAAACTAGAAATCCAGGCGCCAACCTCCTGTCCGAAGGTCATGGGCACCGCGTCCATCAAATGGGTTCTTGCCGTCTTGACGACCCTTCCCTTTTTTTCTTTGATCTCTTCCAGACTTGCAATGAGCCGATCCAGGGCCGGAAAAAGACTGGTTTTCATCATCGTCACCGCCATAATATGAATGGCTGCAGGAAATACATCATTGGTCGACTGACCCATATTGACCTCATCATTCGGATGAATGGTCCGATGAAGATTCTTTTCCGCTAATCCTGCAATGACTTCATTGGCGTTCATATTCGTTTGGGTCCCAGATCCCGTCTGCCAGACCGAAAGGGGGAAGTTTCCGCTAACCGTAGTATCCAATAAATCATCAATACAAAGAACAATGGCCATCGCCTGATCCTGATCTAGTTTGCCGGCCTTCATGTTGGCCTCAGCACAGGCTCTTTTTACCTCAAGCAAAGCGCGAATCAAGGGTCCTGGCATTTTTTCTGTCCCGATTGCAAAATTCTTTAGGCTTCTCGCTGTATTTTTCCCCCATAAGACATGGTCGGGAATTTGAATTTCTCCGTAGATGTCCTGAACTTTTTTCATTCTTCCTCCTTCTTTGCCAAGCGCTGACCCTGATAAAATAAGCTTTCTCTTGCTATTTTCTTTCTTATTTTCTCTCATTTTAACTGATCTTCCCATCTTTATTTTTCACCGGTCAAAAATGAAGAGAAACAAAAGGACTTTATGCTTAGTCCCGGTTTTATCCTCTTTTTCCGTCCTGACACAAAAAAATTGGCATCCAAAGATGCCAATTTCTTATTCCACCTGTTACCGTCTTTTACGATTCTTACGGCGAGCGGCTTCTGATTTTTTCTTTCGTTTAATCGAAGGTTTCTCGTAGTGTTCCCGTTTTCTATATTCTGCTAAAGTACCTGCACGAGCGCAGGAACGCTTGAACCTTTTCAGCGCACTCTCGATGGATTCGTTATCTCCTACACGAATCTCCGGCAAAAATCTCACCCCCTTGGGTCTTTAATCAATGAGGATATTATAAAGCAAGCTTTTTCTCATTGCAACTTATTTCAACTGATTCACCCGGGCAAAGACCAGAGGCGTATTGTCCATGCCAGTAAGAACAGCTAAAAATGGACGATCCACCTTAAATTCATAGGACTCATCCATCGGGAGAGCTGCCATTTCCAGCTTCATCAGTGTAAAAGCCGCTGCCTCTGCCCCCTTTTCGTCAATTTTAAGCCGGCAGGCATGGGTAACTCCGGATAGATAAACCTGATTCCAGTTCACTAAAAGAGAAGAAAAGTCTGCCTGACTGGAATCAAAAGCTTTTCTAATCCCCAATGACTGGAAGGAATCGCTGAGGGAAAGATCCGAGGTGATGTCAAATTTTGGCAGAGAAAGGTTCACTTGAAATTGATCTTTCTTTTCGTTTTCCATGGGATTTTTAAGCATGGAAAAGACTTCTTCATTATTCAAAAGATCGTCAATCTTCTTTCCTTCCTTTGGCCGAATAATCCAAAGGCTGGCTCCCTCTTGGAAGGGCAGGGCAATGGCATCATAGCCATTTCCAGTAAAAACCTCTCTGGACTCGGTGCTGTGCATAAAGGGCAGGGTCTGGTCTCCCCGGGTCCCGTGAAAAATTTCTTCTTTAGTCAAATTCTCTTCGAAAGACTGATCCCAGGCCCCTTTAAAATACAAGGCAGAAGCTAGAGAGTAAACATCAGATTTTTCAAACTTCTGTTCTCCAGCCTGATCCTTTAAGAGATTTCCTGTATTTTCATTAAGCCAGGCTTGAAGAGCCTTGTTGTATCCCTCTTCTCCCATGGGACCTTCGTAGACGGATGCCCCATATATTTCTTTAAGACGTTTTACGCATTCGTCATGAATCTCCAAACCCTCGTTCAGCCAGAGGGAATCGGCGGTGGTAATCTTCAGACGCCCATCATCAAAAGGAACGATCTGCCGCATTTCTTTAGCATAGGTTCGGTTTTTTTCAATATCTTCTGCCCCCAGAAGGCCTAAAATTTCCTTTTGCGTATCCCCCTTGGCCGTCTCCGCCAGCATGGAGCTTGCCATATAGGTATTTACAGGTGAATAAAGGGCCGTATCTTCTTTGTCCTTTAATAAGGCCTGATTCATTTTCCCTGTATATTCATAAACTGCGTCTTTATACTGAACCTTCTGTGCTTTTTTCTGATAAGCGTTGATAAATGACTGATATTGATCATAGGCTTTTTCCTGCGCCTCTTGTTCCTCCTTTGTTGCGTCCTCCCCAAGTTCTTGAGGAAGCTGAGGCTGGTTCTTTTTTTCCGGCTGGCTCAAAAGATATTTTTGTTTGTTATGATCCAGCGCCTTCCCTTCTTCTGAAGCCCCTTGTCCGGGCTCTTTCGAAGGTTCCTGGCCTGGCTGTTTTTGCCCGCAGGCCGTTAGAATCAGGGTCAGGGATAAGATCATTGTCAGCATTGAAATAAGTGATCGGTTCTTTTTTTTCATGATTTTTTATCCTTCTTTAAATTAATGATTACGCTTCCTTGTCTAGCATGCCATGGGATCTTCTTTTTCCATTTTACCATAGCCCTAAAAACTCTGTGATATGATGGTCATGTCATTTGACTTCATAAATCCAGAGGAAGGTTTTATCTGAAATGAAAGAAATCTTTATGGGATTGCTTATCCCCTTTATTGGTACTTCTGCAGGCGCTTTGTGTGTATTCTTTTTAAAGAAAGATTTAGAAATCAATATCCACCGAGCCTTAAATGGCTTTGCCGCCGGAGTGATGGTTGCAGCTTCCATTTGGAGCCTCATTCTTCCCGCAATTGAACAGTCCGAGGAGATGGGAAAACTCTCCTTTCTCCCGGCTTGTATTGGCTTCTGGCTAGGAGTTGGATTTTTGCTCCTTTTGGATCATATCATCCCCCATTTACATCAAAGGATTAATCAAACGGAAGGGCCAAAAAGCCATCTTTCTCGAAATGTCTTGATGTTCCTAGCGGTTACCCTGCACAACATCCCTGAAGGCATGGCCGTCGGGGTTGTCTACGCTGGTCTTTTAAGCGGCTCGAATCAAATCACAAGGGGAGGGGCCCTCGCTCTGGCTCTTGGCATTGCCATTCAAAACTTTCCTGAAGGGGCGATTATTTCCATGCCACTTTACGCAGAAGGAAAAAGTAAGGGCAAGTCCTTCTGCTTTGGCGTTCTTTCTGGCGCCGTTGAACCGATTTTTGGGGGACTTACTATTCTTATTTCCAGACTCGTTGTCCCCGCCATGCCCTACCTTCTTTCTTTTGCCGCGGGGGCCATGTTCTATGTTGTCGTGGAAGAGCTGATTCCAGAAATTTCTACTGGAGAACATTCCAGCATCGGTGTGCTTTCCTTTGCTGTTGGTTTTAGTTTAATGATGGCCTTGGATGTCGCCCTGGGTTAAAAAAGCTTGAGCGATCAAAACTTATTTTCGTGTTTTTACATCTTTTTTTACAAAAACGATTTTTATCAAATGTTTAACTATGTGTTGACAATAATAATCTTTCAAATCATAATTATAAATAGAAGACCTTTCTTCCGGGATCCTTTTTGCGATCTTGTTATTTATTTTGCCATTATTAGGGAAAGGGACCGGAAGAAAATGCGTGAATGGATCGAAGAAAGGGAGGTGATAGCGAATATTCATCAAAAAAACCTGACTTTATTTTCTTAATGAACTTACTTTTTGGAGGTATTATTCATGAGTGACAATCAAGGAAAGGGACAATTTAATTCGAATTTTGGCTTCCTGATGGCTGCGGTCGGTTCTGCGATCGGTCTGGGAAACTTGTGGGGATTTCCTTACAAAATGGGCGTTGGCGGTGGCTTTGCCTTCCTTCTCATTTATTTGATTCTGGCCTTCCTCGTCGGCTACCCCCTGCTTTTAGGGGAAATGGCCTTAGGAAGAAAGACTGGAAAAGGCGCCATTGAGGCATACAAAATGGCGGATAAGCGTTTTACTTTTAACGGTGTGATTGAAACGCTCGTCCCCTTCTTCCTGATCTGCTTCTACAGCACCTTTGGCGGCTATGTTTTTAAATATCTGGTAGCCAATGTTGGCGATCTGCTTCATGCCGGTTTCGGCATCGGGGGAGAAAGCAGCGGCGCATACTTTGAAAATTTCGTAAAAGCCGGCTGGGAACCCATCATCTACGGTTGGATTTTCATTGGCCTTACGCTTTACATCGTTGCCCGCGGGGTATCCGGTGGCATCGAAAAATTCTCATCCTGGGCCATGCCTGCCCTCTTCATCATGCTCGTTATCATCGTCATCCGTTCCTGCACGCTGCCAGGCGCTGCCAGTGGTTTAGCCTTTATGTTTAAACCCGACTTTTCCGTATTTAAAGGGAAGGGCTGGCTGAGCGTTTTAGGTCTGGCCGGCGGGCAAATGTTCTTCTCCCTCTCTCTCGCCTCTGGCTGTATCATTGCCTATGGTTCTTATCTTGACCGTAAGGAAAATCTAGAAACGAACGCCAAGATCGTCCCCATCGCGGATACGACTGCCGCACTTTTAGCTGGCCTTGCCGTTATGCCCGCCGTTTTCGCCTACGGACTGGAACCGGCTTCAGGCCCCGGACTTTTGTTCGTGACCATGCAGGAGGTTTTCCAGCACATGGGCGTTTCCGGCGCGATTTTCGGAAGTCTTTTCTACCTATTGGTTGCCTTTGCCGCTTTAACCTCTTCCATCGGCATGATGGAAGGCGGTGTCTCAGCAATGCTCGATGCCGCTGAATCGAAGGGACATAAAGCGGATGAAAAGTCCCGGATCAAAATGACTTTCATTATGGGCGCCATTGCCTTCTTAGGATCCTGGCTGATCTCTGCTGATGGTTTAGGCATGACCGGAATGTGGCACCCCCTGGGTCAGGGAACCTGGCTGGATGTCTTTGACCTTTTCGCTGAAGGTATCCTGATGCCCTTTGGAGGCCTGATCATGGCCATCCTTTTAGGTTGGTTCATTCCTGACTATATCGACGATGAAGTCGAAAAAGGCAGCCCCTACAAGGGCAAAAAATTCATCAAATTTTGCTTGCGTTGGATCTCCCCGATTTTCCTGGCCTTTATCGTTGTTATCCAGCTGAATGCTTTCTTCCATTTCTTTGGTTAAGGAAAGGTTCATTGATTGATTTTTCTACGCACGAATAAA
This sequence comes from uncultured Tissierellia bacterium, assembly GCA_902489375.1. GTDB lineage: Bacteria > Bacillota > Clostridia > Tissierellales > Peptoniphilaceae > CABTZP01. Next base: position 5,532 of record CABTZP010000041.1, read on the forward strand.
AAGCGGCGCTAGGTTTTTTCCTAGCGCCGCTCTTTTTTTTGATTGATAACGGGTAAGACGCAAAAAGCCTTCTTTACCTTTTATTGGAAGGGAGCCAAATCTTCTGTTTTTTTGCGCTTTCAATCAGATCCTCACGAAGATCAGGATGCGCGATCGAGATCAGCGCCTCCGCCCTCTGCCAGGTAGAAAGGCCAGAGAGGTTCACGGCTCCATATTCCGTCACAATAAAATAGGACTGGGTTCTTGGGGTGGTAACGATATCTCCCTGGAAATAGGGGACGATGTTCGAATGAAGTTTGCCCTCTTTGTCCTTCTTGCTTGAGGCAAGGCAAAGGAAAGATTTTCCCCCCTTCGATCGAGAAGCGGCATCAACGAAGTCCAGCTGCCCCCCGGTTCCGGAAATCTGCCGGAAACCCACCGTTTCGGAGGAAACCTGACCATAAAGATCGACCTTGATACAGCCATTGATGGAAATCAGGTTGTCATTCGCCCCGGCAATATTGGGATCATTCACCCAGTCTAAGGGATAGCCGGCAAGACCTTGATTATCATCGGCCCAATCATAGAGATCCTGGGTTCCAAAGAGCATTCCTAAAACTCCTCGTCCGGGAACAACCTTTTTCTTGGCGTTGGTGATTTTTCCTGCCTGATAAAGATTGAGATACCCATCGGAGCAAAGCTCGGTATGCATACCCAGATCCTGAATGTCCGATTCGGCGATCAGGCTTCCTAGGGCGTTCGGCATCCCGCCAATTCCCAGCTGGAGGGTTGCACCGTTGACAATATGGGGCAAAATGAGCTCAGCGATTTTGGTATCTGTTTCCGAGGGGTGAGGAGGATCCATAATCCAAAGAGGCTGGTTTCCCGCTTCAACAACGGCATCCACCTCAGAGATATGGACAGTTGTCCCCATGCCCCCCAGGATCTTGGGCATATTCTCCACCACTTCAACGATAACCACCTTCGCCTTATCCACAATTGACCTGGCCGTCCCCACTCCGCAGGAAAGGTTAAAATATCCATGTTTATCCATCGGGGTAACGGAAAGCATGGCGACGTCAATATCTAAAAAATTCTTGATATACCAGGCCTCGTTGCGAAAGATCTGCGGAATAAAAAATGCCCTTCCCTGATCTGCCTTTTTTCTTTCGTACGCTGAGCAGTGCCAGGTCTGATAAATGAAAGTCTCCATTTCGGGATCCTCTTCCATCACCATAATCGGCCCTTGAATAAGGTTTCCACGCACGTAAACCTTTCCCAGCTCCTCTTTTCGACCGGCTAAAGCCCGGTCAAGGACATGGGGAAAGGAGTTATTGGACCCATAGTCCACCCAATCCCCGTCCTTGACGAGCTTAACAGCCTCTTGCGGGCTTTTCAGCTTTGCCCGATACTGATCCATCCATCTCATCGGTTAATACACCTATGCCTGTGCATTTTCCGCGGCCGCAAGACCTGCCTGAAAGGCCTTCAGATTTAGATCAATCAGCTTTTCGGGAACAGTCTTTCGAATGACTTCTTCCCAGTTAATATCATCTAAACCCAAAACTTTCGACATTGCCCCGAAGAGAACGACGTTCATGCACTTGGTATTGCCCAGCTCTTTGGCAATGTCCGCGGCTGGAAAGACGATGGTGTTAAAGTTTTCCTTCATCGCTTCGATTGTTCCTTCCGGATATTCCACCAGGCCAGCTGCGGTTGTCTGTGACTGCATTTCATAGTCATTAATAATGGCAATGCCATCGGGCTTGATAAATTCGCAGTAACGTACCGCTTCCATTTTTTCGAAAGCGACCATGATATCCACATAGCCCTTACCGACGGTTGGCGCGTAAACCTTATCTCCCCAGATGACCTGAGTCGAGACAGAGCCACCGCGCTGGGCCATTCCGTGGATTTCCGATTGCTTCACATCATAGCCCTTTTGGATTAGGCCGTTAATTAAAATTTTAGAGGTTAAGATTGCTCCCTGGCCGCCGACCCCTACGATCATGACTGTTTTCGTTGCCATATTACTTGTCCACCTTTCTAATCGCTCCTACCGGACAAACCTGAGCGCAGACGGTACATCCAACGCACTGGTTCTCATCAATCATCGATTTGCCTTCCACAATGCTTACCGCAGCGCAGCCGACGCTTAAGCACTTCTTGCAGCCGATGCAGGTATTTCGGTCAACCTGGCAAAGGCCTTTCTCGAATTTGAGCTTTTTAATGAGAACGCAGGGTCTTCTGGAGATGACAGCGGCTCTCTTTTCTGAATGAATGGCCTTAAGCAGAGTCTCTTCCATTTCCTTAAGGTTCTGCGGATCCGCGATCAAAACTTCTTCAAAGCCAACCGCTTTTAAGATTCCCTCAATGCTGATTTTTTCCGCAATTTCCCCTTCGAGGTTATAGCCAGTTCCGGGGTTGTCCTGATGGCCGGTCATCGCAGTAATGTGGTTATCCAAGACGACTGGGACCATATTTGCGTTGTTATAAGCGATTTCTACAGCGCCCGTAATGCCGGAATGGAAGAAGGTCGAATCGCCTAAAACACCAACAACGACATAATCTCTTCCGGTGACCTTCATGGCATGGGCCATGCCGGCGCCGGCGGAAAAGCCGCCGCCCATACAGACACAGGTGTCAATCGCTGCCAGTGGGGGCGCGGCGCCTAAGGTATAACAGCCGATATCGCCTGTGGCGATCAGCCGACCCTTAAATTCTTTCTGGTTGGCAATCTTATGAAGCGTATAGTAGAACCCGCGGTGGGGGCATCCTGGACAAAGCGCCGGTGGACGGGAAACCGCCTCAACATCGACTTTCTTGGTCTTCGGATTCTCTAACCCCACAGCCTCACGAATGATGTTGGGGGAAAGCTCATGGATGTTGGGGATGACTTCTTTGCCAATACAATCAATGCCGGCAGCCTTCATCTGCATTTCCATAAAACCATCTAACTCTTCAATAACGTAAAGCTTTTCCACCTTTGAGGCGAATTCTTTAATGAGATCAATCGGCAGCGGGTTGGTAAAGCCCAGCTTTAAGAAAGAGGTATCTTCCGGGAAGGCATTTTTCGCGTACTCATAAGCAATGGAAGCCGTGACAACGCCAACCTTGGAACCATTGATTTCCATCCGGTTCATGTCGGTCTTGTTGGCGAACTCGGTAAGTTTTTTGAGCTTTTCTTCCAGCTTGACGTGGTTGACGAAGGCGTTGGCCGGAGTTGAGATAAACTTTTTGGGATTTTTCACATATTCTTTATAGGGGACATCCTTGGGCTCACCCAGCTCCACTAAGCCCTTCGAATGGGCAATCCGGGTGACTTCACGGAAAATCACCGGAATATCAAATTCTTCGGAGATTTCAAAAGCTTTAATAGTAAAGTCCTTGCATTCCTGTGAATCCGAAGGCTCAACCATCGGAAGCTTGGCATGGAGGGCATACCAGCGGTTATCCTGCTCATTTTGAGAAGAGTACATACTGGGATCATCGGCATTGAAAATAACAAAACCGCCATTTACCCCGTTGTAGGCTGCCGTGAAGATGGGGTCCGCGGCAACGTTAAAGCCAACCATCTTCATGGCGCAGGCGCTGCGGACACCTGCCATCGCGGCGCCATAAGCGACTTCAGCCCCAACTTTCTCGTTAGGAGCCCACTCACAGTGCATAACATCCTTATAAAGGGGCAAAGTCTCAAAAATCTCCGTACTGGGCGTTCCTGGGTAAGCCGAAGCGACTTTTACCCCCGCCTCATACATCCCGCGGGCAATCGCTTCGTTACCGCCTAATAATTCTTTCATGAAATCAACTCTTCCTTTCTATTTCCACTTTTCCATTTCCACATTCTTCCTCTTAAAACCAAGGTTTCTTTCCCTTTGGTTTTCTCTGTTTCAACCGTTCTATGCTCAAGAAGGAATCCTCCATCCTTCCCTTCGCCAAAATTATTGATATTCCTTCATCAATTCCTTAAAGATAGGAATAGATTTCTCAATTTTTTCTGTATCGACACAAAATGACAGGCGCAAATGAGTCGGGGCGCCAAAGCTGGTCCCTGGAACAAGCAAAAGATCATGGGCCATGGCCTTTTTTGAGAATTCCTCGGCATTGCCATCGGGCGCTTTAATAAACAGGTAAAAAGCGCCGGCCGGATCAGCGACCGTATAGCCCATTTCCGTTAAATTTTCATAGAGGATGTCACGGTTTCTCTTATAAACCTCAATATTGGGCTTAACATCAACGCAGCGCTCAATGACCATCTGGAAAAGGGCTGGAGCGCAGACATAACCCATGCTGCGAGCCGCACCGGCAACGGCAGCCATTAAATTTTTGTCTGCGACGGCATCAGGGACCAGGACATAACCAATTCGTTCACCGGGAAGGGAAAGGGACTTTGACCAGGAATAGACGACGATGGTATTGTCATAAAGAGAAGGAACCCATGGGACCTTAACTCCATCGACTAATACGAGCTCCCGGTAAGGCTCATCCGTAATGATGTAAATGGGATGGCCATATTCTTTTTCTTTTTCTTCCAGGATCTGGCAGAACTTTTTCATCTCTTCTTCACTGAAAATCACGCCTGATGGATTATTCGGGGAATTGACGATGACAGCCTGAACTTTTTCATTGAGCTGTTTTTGAATCGCTTCATAATTAAAGCGCATATCGTCCGCTGCCGAAACCCAGTTCATCACGCCCCCATTGCCCTCGATAAAAACCTTGTATTCGGGAAAATTCGGCGCCAAAACCATGATTTCGGAATCCTCTTCCGCTAAAAGAGCAGAGATGGCACTGGTAAGGCCTGCGGCCGCTCCGCAAACCAAAAAGAAATTTTCAGGACGATAACAGGTTCCATAGCGCTTGTTTAAATTGTCGGCAATGGCCTTACGGGTTTCCTCTCTTCCATTTGCCGCGGTGTAAGAATTATAAATGTTGGGAGAATTGTTTTTGATAATATCTTCAATGGCATCCGAAACTTCCTTCGGCGCCGGTACACTTGGGTTTCCAATCGTAAAGTTCATCACGTTTTCCGGGCCAATTTCCTTTGCCCTTTTTGCTCCATAACCGGCCAGTTCGCGAATAGCGGACTTGGCCGATCCGTAGCCGTAGGCCTTATTTGAAATCATTTCCTCCTCCTTACTGCTTTTTTTTGAGCTGATGGAATCCGTTGCGATTCCATAAAAGCCCTCTTAATCCCTAGCAAAGATCCTACAATCAGTTCCTTCAGACCTTTACCTAACGTCGCTTTCAAATCCTTCTTCTTTCACCGAAAGAAAAGTCAGATCACCATGAGGATAAATTTGTATATTATCCAAAAATTTCTTTTTCTTGAGGAAAACAAAGAAAAACGCCCTTCATCGCTTAGGCGAATGAAAGACGCTGAAAATACTCGATTATTTTTTTCGATTCGCCTTTGCAGAATGAAGTCTCTTCTCCTCTTCCCATCTTTTTCCTTAATTTCTATTATAATAATTATGATGAAATTTCTCAAGAAAATTCCTTTTTACACTTTTTATTTTTGTCGCTTTTCTTCCGCATCCATCTCCAAGGACCACCCAAAATCAAAAAAAAGGGGCCTGAGCGAAATCGCTCAGGCCCCTTTGGGGATTAAAAGTATTTGACATGAGGCATATAAAAAATACCGTCAAGAAAATCGTCAGCAAGTCAGCGAATGATTTTTCGTTAAATCGATAAGATGTTTTTTATTCGCCTTGAAGCACTGTTTTTCCCTAGGCAGATCGGAAGAGCACACGTCTGA
>CABTZP010000042.1 GCA_902489375.1 uncultured Tissierellia bacterium
CGATGAAGACGAAGACGAAATTCAGCTTCGAAGTGACCTCGACGATGTCACCCGGTTCTCCGAAATCGAGGACATTGATGAAGGACAAAGCCAGGAGCTTCCCAGCCGCTTCCTGAAAAACGCCGATCCCCGAGAAGAAGTTGATTTTGAATCCATCTACGAAATCGACGAAGATGAAGATGTTGACGAAGAGGAAGAAGAAAACGACGACATCGACGAAGAGCTGGATGAGGAAGACCTCGATGAAGAGGAATTTGATGTGGATGAGGATGCGCTGGACATCAGCGATGAGGATCTCGATCTTGGTGAAGATGACGAAGACGAAGAATAGGGGAGAGGAGTTTAACCTTGAAAAAAACCAATGATTTTTCTGCAATTCAAATCAAAATTGCCTCGCCGGAAAATATTCGTTCTTGGTCACATGGTGAAGTAAAAAAACCAGAAACCATTAACTATCGGACGTTAAAACCGGAAAAGGACGGCCTTTTTTGTGAAAAGATTTTCGGCCCGACGAAGGACTGGGAATGCAACTGCGGAAAGTATAAAAGGATTCGCTATAAAGGTGTCGTCTGCGAGAAATGCGGAGTAGAGGTGACCAAATCCAAAGTTCGCCGGTCTCGGATGGGCCATATCGAACTTGCTACGCCGGTTTCTCACATTTGGTACTTTAAGGGAATCCCTTCCCGGATGGGTCTGCTTTTAGACATGAGTCCGAAGGCCCTGGAGCTTGTCCTTTATTTCGCGAACTACGTCGTCATTGATCCGGGCGCGGCTGAGGGCGATCTCTATGAAAAAAGGCTGCTGAATGAAAGCGAATACCAGGATTATCGGGAAAAGTACGGGGATGAATTTGAAGCGGAAATGGGCGCTGAGGCCATTCGCCGGCTCCTCCAAAAAGTGGATCTGGAAAAAGAGCAAGACAGTTTAAACGAAGAGCTAAAGGAAGCGAAGGGACAAAAAAGAATCCGCATTCTTCGCCGTTTAGAGGTGGTCGAGGCTTTTATCCGATCGGGCAATAAACCAGAATGGATGTGTCTGACCGTCCTTCCGGTTATGCCTCCCGATCTTAGGCCCATGGTTCAGTTGGAAGGCGGAAGATTTGCGACCTCGGATTTAAATGACCTTTATCGGCGGGTGATCAACCGCAATAACCGGCTGAAGAGACTATTAGATATTGGTGCGCCGGATATCATCGTTCGCAATGAAAAACGAATGCTTCAGGAAGCTGTCGATGCCTTAATTGACAACGGCCGGCTGGGAAAGGCCGTGACCGGCGCCTCTAACCGCCCCCTGAAAAGTCTTTCTGATCTCTTGAAAGGAAAATCAGGACGTTTTCGTCAGAATCTTTTAGGAAAGCGGGTTGATTATTCCGGCCGTTCGGTAATTGTTGTTGGCCCTGAGCTTAAGTTTCATCAATGCGGCCTGCCCAAGGATATGGCCCTGGAGCTTTTTAAACCCCTGGTCATGAGAGAGCTGGTTGCCGAGGGTCTTGCTCATAACATAAAAAATGCGAAGAAGATGGTGGAACGCAAGGATCCCAATGTCTGGGGTCCACTGGAAAAGGTGATTGTTGATCATCCCGTTCTGCTTAACCGCGCCCCAACCCTCCACCGTCTTGGCATTCAGGCCTACGAGCCCGTCTTAGTCGAAGGAAAGGCCATTAAACTGCATCCTTTGGCCTGTACGCCTTATAACGCTGACTTTGACGGGGATCAGATGGCTGTGCACGTCCCGCTCTCTTCAGAGGCACAGATTGAAGCTAGACTGCTGATGATGTCAACCAACAACATCCTTGCGCCAAAAGATGGCAAGCCCATTACCGTTCCTTCCCAGGATATGGTTTTAGGGGCCTATTATTTAACCAAGGAATCCAACCAGAAAAATCCGGTGGCCTCTTTCCGAAATTATGATGAAATGATCCAGGCCCTAACCTGCAAGTTTATTGACCTGCACAGCCGGGTTCTTGTTCGGGTTTATGCGGATGAGAATGATAAGAAGGGAAAAAGTGTCGAATCTTCGGTCGGCCGCTTTATCTTCAATCACTATATTCCTCAGAATTTGGGCTTTGTGGACCGCAATAAAGATCCTTATGGCCTGGAAATTGATTATCGGGTTGATAAAAGCGGACTTTCCGCCATCATCGATCACTGTTACCGGGTCCATGGCAATATTGAAACCGCGGCGATGATCGATCACATCAAGTCTCTGGGATATCAATATTCAACCCTTGCGGCTCTTTCCGTATCCATGAGCGATGTCAATATCCCCAAGGAAAAAGATGAATACCTCGCTAAGGCGGATGAAGATGTTCGAATTCTTCAAAAGCAGGCCTGGAGAGGAATTATCTCCGAAGAAGAAAGAAAACGAGCCGTCATTGACGTTTGGAACAAGACAACCAATGATATTTCCGATCAGGTTTTCTCCGCCCTCGGATCGAATAACCCGATTACCATCATGGCCAAGTCCGGAGCCCGAGGCTCAAAGAAGCAGATCAGCCAGATGGCCGGCATGCGGGGCCTGATGGCTTCGGCTACGGGAGAAACGATCGAAATTCCGATTCGTTCAAACTTCCGTGAAGGACTTTCCGTACAGGAGTTCTTTATCTCCACCCATGGTTCCAGAAAAGGCCTTTCGGATACCGCCCTTCGGACAGCGGACTCGGGCTATTTGACTCGGCGTTTGGTGGATGTCTCGCAGGATGTTATTGTCACCGAAAAAGATTGCGGGTCAGAAAAATATATTGTCGTTTCGGATATTACCGATGGCAATGAAATGATTGAGCGCCTCTATGATCGAATCATGGGGCGGACCAGCTTTGAGGATTTGAGAAATCCCAAAACGGGAGATCTTATTGTCCGCAAAAATGAGATGATCAATGAAAAAATAGCGGATGAGATTATCCAGACCGGCATTCAAGAAGTGAAAGTTCGTTCTATCCTTACCTGCAATGCGGTACACGGGGTCTGCGCCGCTTGCTATGGCAGAAACCTTGCGACGGGAAAGAGCGTCAATATAGGAGAGGCGGTTGGTATTATTGCCGCGGAGGCGATCGGAGAGCCTGGTACCCAGCTGACCATGAGAACCTTCCACTCTGGTGGCGTTGCCGGAACGGGAATCACCCAAGGTCTTCCCCGTGTTGAGGAGCTCTTTGAGGCCCGTAAGCCGAAGGGCATGGCCATCATTTCTAAAAATTCCGGAACGATCCGTATTGAGGATAACAAAAAGAGAAAAGATGTTATCGTTACGTCCGATGATGGGAAGAGTGAAACCTATACGATCCCCTTTGACTCGATTATCGTCGTGAAAGTGGGGGATGAAATTCAAGCCGGTGACCGGTTAACCGAAGGCTCTATCAATCCGCATGACCTCTTGGAAATCAAAGGGCCTCAAGCGGTGGAAGCCTATATCACCAGTGAAGTTCAAAAAGTCTATCGGCTGCAGGGGGTTGATATTGATGACCGCCATATTGAAATTATCATCCATCAGATGATGCAAAAGGCGAAAATTACCGATCAGGGAAATTCGGAGTTCCTTCCGGGAATGCTTGTAAACAAGCGCATCGCAGAGCTTACCAATGATCAGCTTCTTGCTCAGGATAAGGAGCCAATGAAATGGAAGCATACTGTTTTAGGCATTACCAAAGCGTCAATCGCTTCCGATTCTTTCCTTTCAGCGGCCTCTTTCCAAGAAACCACCCGGGTGCTTACCGACGCTTCTCTGAAAGGAAAGGTCGACTATCTGCTCGGTTTGAAGGAAAATATTATTATCGGGAAGCTGATTCCTGCTGGAACCGGGATGAAACGCTATGCCCGAAAAGAGATTATGTATGAGGGGATGGAAGATGACCTTGCCCGGATTCGCGGTTTAAGAGCCCAAGCGCGCGAAGACCTTGATGATGAAGAAAGAGAAGAAATTGACGAAGCGAAGGACGCTCTTCTCGAATAAGAGTGAGCTTTATTCTGGCTGAAAATTTTTAAAGAGCGTAAAAGCCAGCGCCGACCTTCAGGAAAATCTTTTCCACACCCCCGAAAAAGGTTGATATACTGAGCTTTCTCTTGACGATTATCATTTTTTTACTTATAATATTGAAGGTTATCTTGGAGGAGATCGCCATGGTCTCCTCCCTCTTTTTGGTTCATGATGAAAGAGGAGAAACCGCTATTTCACTCGGTTCCAAATGATCGGGTTGAAAAATATAAAAAGAAGGAGGAATCCTATGCCGACAATTAATCAGCTGATTCGCAAGGGTCGATACAGCGAACGCGAGAAGACAAACACACCGGCTTTGAGCTTCAACTTTAACACGCTGAAGAATCATGCAACACCGGTCCAGTCGCCTCAAAAGCGTGGAGTCTGCACTTCTGTACGTACGGTCACCCCGAAAAAGCCGAACTCTGCTCTGCGTAAAGTAGCGCGTGTACGTTTGACCAATGGTGCGGAGGTATTATCCTATATCCCAGGTATCGGCCACAATCTTCAGGAGCACTCTGTGGTTCTGATTCGTGGCGGTCGTGTGAAGGACCTGCCAGGTGTTCGCTACCATATTATCCGCGGCACTTTAGATACGGCGGGCGTCACTGGTCGTAAGCAGGCACGCTCCAAGTACGGTGCAAAGAAAAACGCCAAGTAAGAGATCAAGTAAGCCAGATCATCGTGCATATCGATTCCCATCTTAAGGGTGTCCGATGCACAACAGTCTTTAGACGTTTACGTCTCTGATTCAGGCTGAGTACCGATAATCTACTTCATAATGAGTAAGGAGGGAAGTTCAGTGTCTAGAAAAGGACATATCCCAAAAAGAGAGGTCATGCCGGACCCCAAATATAACGACATCGCCGTTGCCAAATTAATTAATCAGGTGATGCTCGACGGCAAGAAAGGGCTGGCTCAAAAGATTGTTTATGATGCTTTTGACCAGGCCGCAAAGAAGACAAAAGAAGAAGGAATTGAAGTATTCCGCAAGGCGCTGGGCAATGTAACCCCAGTCCTGGAAGTAAAAGGTCGCCGTATCGGCGGGGCAACCTACCAAGTTCCAATGGAGGTTCGCCCGGAACGCCGCCAGACTTTAGCTTTGCGCTGGCTTGTTAATTTTTCCAGAGCCCGCAGTGAAAAGACCATGGCGGAACGGCTTGGCAATGAAATTGTGGACGCCTTTAATAACACCGGCGCCAGCGTCCGCAAGAAAGAAGAAATGCACCGCATGGCGGAAGCAAACAAAGCCTTTGCTCACTTCCGTTACTAATAGCAAGGAGGACGGCCTGTGGCTCAAGAACACACACCATTAGAAAATATTCGAAATATCGGCATTATGGCGCATATCGATGCAGGCAAGACCACTGTTACCGAGCGTATCCTATTCTATACCGGAAAAATCCATAAAATGGGGGAGACCCATGAAGGCGCGAGTCAGATGGACTGGATGGAAGAGGAGCAGGAGCGTGGAATTACGATTACATCGGCAGCAACGACCTGCTTTTGGAAGCGCAACAATACACTGAATCGAATCAATATTATTGATACGCCAGGACACGTCGATTTCACGGTCGAGGTGGAACGTTCCTTACGTGTACTGGATGGCGCCGTGGCTTTGTTCGATGCAAAAAGTGGTGTTGAACCGCAGTCCGAGACAGTATGGCGTCAGGCTGCGAAGTACCATGTTCCCCGGATGTGCTTCATCAACAAAATGGATGCCACCGGAGCGGACTTTTTCATGGCAGTGGACACCATCAAAGATCGGCTTCAGGCGAACGCGATTCCCCTTCAGTGTCCCATTGGCGCTGAAGATAAATTCCGCGGCATCATTGATCTGATCACCATGAAAGCGGAAATCTATCATGATGATTTAGGTGAAAAGATCACAGAAGAAGAGGTGCCTGAGGAGCTTAAGGAAAAAGCGGAAGAGATGAGGGATCAGCTTTTAGAAACCCTTTCCGAAGTCGATGACGAACTGGCCATGGCTTATTTGGACGAAGAGGAAATCAGCGCGAACATGATTCGTTCGGCGGTTCGCAAGGGGACCATTGACCGAAAGATCCACCCTGTATTTTGCGGATCAGCCTACAAAAATCGTGGCGTCCAGCTTCTCATTGACGCTATTGTGGATTACCTGCCCAGTCCTGTGGACATTCCACCCGTTCAGGGCACCCTGTCCATGGATGAGGACGCTGAGATCATTACTCGTGAAACTTCGTTGGATGAGCCGTTTTCAGCCTTAGCTTTTAAGATTATTACTGATCCCTATGTTGGAAAGCTCTGCTATTTCCGTGTTTATTCAGGAAAGCTTGAGAACGGATCCTATGTTTATAACTCGACCAAGGGCACGCGCGAACGGATTTCCCGGATTCTTCAAATGCACGCCAATAAAAGAAGCGAATTGGACTGTGCCCAGGCTGGAGATATCTGTGCGGCGATCGGTTTGAAGACGACTGGCACAGGCGATACCCTTTGTGATCAGGAGCATCCTATTATTCTGGAAAATATGGTTTTCCCCGAGCCGGTTATCTCGGTTGCCATTGAGCCGAAAACAAAGGCTTCCCAGGAGAAGATGGATGTAGCCCTGTTAAAGCTAGCGGAGGAAGATCCAACATTCCGTACCTATACCAATAAAGAAACTGGGCAGACCATCATTGCCGGCATGGGTGAGCTCCACCTGGAGATTATTGTTGATCGGCTTTTACGTGAATTTAAGGTAGAAGCCAATATTGGCTCTCCCCAGGTTTCCTACCGCGAGTCCATCACCAAGCCAGCCGAGTCAGAGGGCAAATTTGTCCGTCAGACCGGTGGTCATGGCCAATACGGTCATGTTTGTATCCGGGTTAAGCCGGGTGCGAAAGGATCAGGCATTGAAGTCCATAACGTTACCGTTGGCGGCTCCATTCCCAAGGAGTTTATCAATCCTTCCATTCAGGGAATTAAAGACGCCTGCCTGGCGGGACCGATCGCTGGATACCCGGTTTTGGATGTAGATGTTGAAATATATGATGGCTCCTACCATGAGGTTGACTCCTCGGAAGCTGCTTTCAAAGTCGCTGGCTCCATGGCAATGCAGCAGGCCCTGCAAAAAGCAGGCCCCTGCTTGATGGAACCGATTCAAAAGGTGGAGATTGTGACGCCGGAAGAATATTTAGGCGATGTCATGGGGGATGTTTCTTCTCGTCGTGGAAAGATTGATTCCATGAATCAAAGAGAAGGGGTACAGATTGTCGACGCTTTTATTCCCCTGGGTGAAATGTTTGGCTATGCGACCGATTTACGGTCAAAAACGCAGGGAAGAGCAACGTATTCCATGCAGTTTGACCATTACAACACGGTTCCCCAGTCGGTTCAGGAAGAAATCAAAAAGGGCCGTGAAAATTAAAGGAAGTCATCAAGAATTGTCTCTAAAGAATGGACGTTTTTTCCCATTTACCCTATAATCAAAACAAATGCGATAAGCGAAAATCGATTAGGAGGACGCAATGGCAAAAGCAAAATTTGAACGTAGCAAGCCGCACGTAAATATTGGTACAATTGGTCACGTTGACCATGGCAAGACAACCCTCACTGCAGCAATTACGAAGGTCATGAATGAAAAGTTTGGCACTGGAGCATTCATTGACTACGCAGATATTGATAAGGCGCCGGAAGAGAGAACCCGTGGAATCACCATCAATACTTCTGTTGTTGAATATGAAACACCAAACCGCCATTATGCCCACGTTGACTGTCCGGGACACGCCGACTATGTTAAGAACATGATTACCGGTGCCGCTCAGATGGATGGCGCGATCCTCGTTGTTTCCGCGGCAGATGGCCCCATGCCTCAGACCCGTGAGCACATCCTGCTCGCACGTCAGGTTGGCGTTCCTAAAATGGTTGTTTTCCTGAATAAGTCGGATCAGGTTGATGATCAGGAATTGATTGACCTCGTCGAAATGGAAGTCCGTGATCTTTTAACCGAATATGAATACGACGGCGACAACACCCCAATCGTTGTTGGTTCTGCCCTTAAATGCCTTGAAGAAGGCGGAGAATGGGAAGATGCCATCGTTAAGGTCATGGAAGCCGTTGATGAGTGGATTCCTACGCCAGAGCGTGATACCGATAAGCCGTTCTTAATGCCTGTCGAAGATGTTTTAACCATTACTGGCCGTGGCACCGTTGCGACTGGCCGTGTTGAGCGTGGCGAAGCCCATGTTGGCGATAACGTAGAAATCGTTGGTCTGGAAGATAAGCCAAAGTCTTCGGTTATTACCGGACTGGAAATGTTCCACAAGACCCTGGATTCCGCAGTAGCGGGCGATAACATTGGTGCCCTTCTGCGTGGTATTCAAAGAACAGAAATTGAGCGTGGACAGGTTCTGGCCAAGCCAGGTTCCATCCAGCCTCATACGAAGTTCGAAGGTCAGGTTTACGTTTTAACAAAGGATGAAGGCGGACGTCATACTCCTTTCTTCTCAGGCTACCGTCCTCAGTTCTTCTTCAGAACAACCGATGTTACTGGAGATATCGAACTGGAAGCCGGCACTGAAATGGTTATGCCTGGCGATAACGCAACCTTCATCATTACCCTGATCTCCCCGATCGCGATTGAAGAGGGTCTTCGCTTCGCTGTCCGTGAAGGCGGTCACACTGTTGCTTCCGGCGTGGTTACTAAGATCATCGAATAGTTTAGTTTTTTAAAATTCATAAAAGACGGTCTGGTTTATTAGCCAGACCGTTTTTTTTTGTTTCTTTAACACAAAATGAAACACTTTCCCGGAAAAGCGGAACACATGGAGAATGGAAAGCCCTTATCATAAAAACAAACCCGGGATGTGTTCATTGACAGCAAAAATTCCCCAAACGCTATCGTCAAATTCACGACTCAAGTTGGAATTCATCTCTGAATTCTCCTCTCAAACACATCAAATTCACAAGGTCTTGTGAAACAGCCAGGACAAGCTGGTAGAAAGGGTGAACCAAACGGGGGAAGTCCAACCCCGTTTTGGAAGGGGGATCATATGCCTAAAGATGAGACTTCAAGGAAAACAATCGATCAAGAAGAAAATGAAAGAGTGGAAAAATATCTTGACCTTTTCTTAAATGATTTTCGAAATCAGGTTGATATTGCGAGCCTGACCAATGAACAGTTGGTTCAAATGATCGAACAAAAAGTTTGTGAACAAACGCCGTACCAAAGTCAGCCCCTTTCCATCCAGGCTAGGCTGATTGACCGAATTTATTCGTCGATCCGGGGATATGACGTTTTGGATGAATTTCTGGATGACCCCGAAGTAACGGAAATTATGGTCAATGCCTTTGATTCGATTTTTGTTGAAAAGAAAGGTCGTCTTTACCAAACAGGAAGAAGCTTTAAAAGTAAGAATAAATACATGGATATTATTCAAAAAATTGTAAGCGAAGATGGAAAGGAGGTCAATCAAAGGGCGCCCATTTGTGATTGTCGTATGCTTGATCATTCAAGAGTAAATGTTGTGCTGAGTCCCATATCGGCAGGCGACGCTTCGTTAACCATCCGCCGCTTTCGTTCTAAAATCTACTCGTTAGATGAACTGGTGGAAAATCAAACCATCTCTCCGGAAATTTGCCGCTTTTTAAAAGAAGCCATTGCTGCTAAATTAAATATTTTTATCAGTGGGGGGACAGGCTCCGGGAAGACGACGCTCTTAAATGCGCTTTCCAATGAAATTGATTTTTCAGAAAGACTGATTACGATTGAAGATTCCCGAGAACTCAACTTTCAAAACCGGCCCAATTGGGTCTCTCTGGAAACACGGCAAAGATCAGCACAAGGACAGGGGGAGATCAGTATCCGCGATTTAATCCGAACCTCCCTACGAATGCGGCCGGACCGGATTATTGTTGGTGAAGTTCGAGGACCAGAAGCGATTGATATGCTTCAGTCTATGAATACGGGACATGATGGCTCTATTTCAACAGGCCATGCCAATTCCATTCCAGATATGCAATATCGGCTGGAAACCATGGTCATTAGCGGTCATGAAGGGCTTCCCTTGGAAGCGATCCGACAACAAATCGGGGCGGCCATTGATCTTTTTATTCATCTCTCCCGACTTCCATCTCGAAAAAGGCAGGTTGTTGATATCGAAGAGGTGATTCCTGGTCAGGGGAAATTGAGTTATCATCCCATTTTTAAAAAGAAAATCGACAGTGCCGATGATCAGCCGGCACAGTATCTAGGTGAAGGACTGATCCGCAAGGAGAAATTTTTAAGACAGGGGATTTCTCTTTCGTGGATGGACAAAAAAAAGGGACCGGGGTAAGGAGGATGCTATAGAAAAACAACTTATTGCGATGACCCCGCTTAGGAAGAGAGAAGGGAGAATAAAGGAAAAGGATTGGAAACCACTGCGTCCATGGATCTTTTTTGGGGGGCTCTTTGGGGGGCTGGGTGCCTTAATCTATTTTACCAGACCCTGGTTCGCCATCTTCTTTGCCTTATTTGGGGCACACAAAGGATTTCGACTGGGAAAACATAGTCAATACAAAGAAGCGTCATTGCGATCAGAGGATGATTTTGCAAAATTTTTAGAAACTTTTGCTAGTTTTTTAGAAGCTGGATTCAATCCGGAAAAGGCCCTGATCTCCTCGATAGCAACTCTAAAAAAAAGGAAGTCAAAAGAAAATGAGGAACCCTCTTTTCTCATGAGAAGACTTATCGAGATCCCCATGAAGTTTCGTGAAGGAAAAACCTTTGATCAAGTTTTAAAAGAATTTGGCCAATCATTTTCTTCTGGACTTGTTCCTTCTTTCGTCAAGCATCTTCTTCTTGGAAAAAGACAAGGCGCTGATCTCTGCGCTCTTTCTCTTAATTTTCTTCATATCTTGGTGGATCAAAAAGAGTTAAGAGAGGAAAGAGAAGCTCAGCTCTATTCAGCAAAAAGAGAGGAGATAATCCTATTTATCATGCCTTTTGTCCTTCTTGCCCTGGTTCGGTGGACGGGTCTGGTTCCAGTGGGAGAAGGGCCAGTGATTGCTTTGGTAAAAATCTTTTGCCTTTTCCTTTTCGGCCTGGCTTGGAAATGGAGCCAAAAAATTCTGGAAGATACCGGACTAAGCGACTTTTCCACTCCCTTTGAGGCAATCGAATGATGATCGAAGAAGGGATTCGATGGGCAATGGCGCTAGGATGGCTGATTGTCTATTTTTTATTTTATCGAAAAAGAAAAGGCGACTTTTCAACGGAAGAAACCGAA
>CABTZP010000043.1 GCA_902489375.1 uncultured Tissierellia bacterium
GATTAACGGTTAATGATTGAACTTACTTTGTATGTCGGCCCAGAAGAAGAAGAAAACCTTTCCGGCTTTGATCTGATCGGTCATGCTGATTCGGCTCCTTACGGAGAAGATTTGGTCTGCTGTGCGGTATCAACCCTCGCTACAGCAACCGTCAATGCGATTACCAAGGTGGCTGGATTGTCGGAAGAAACTGAACTTGAAGTGGGAGAAGGAAAGATTTTTCTTCACCTACAGGGTTTTCCTCAAGCCGAACAAAAAAAGCTCTTTGATTTTTCTCTTCGGGCTTTTCAATACAATATGGAATGTTTAGCCGACCAGTATCCTGAATATATTCATGTGACCAAAAGGAAGGATGGATCAAATGAAATTTAATTTACAGTTATTTTCCAGTAAAAAGGGGGTTTCCAGTACAAAGAACGGGCGTGATTCCAATGCCCAGCGTTTAGGGGTAAAAAGACATGACGGCGTTTATGTACGGACGGGAAACATTATTGTTCGCCAGCGCGGAACTCACATTCATCCCGGTGAAGGCGTAAAGCTCGCTAAGGATGACACCCTTTTTGCCGTTCGTGATGGAATTGTTCGTTTTGAACGTTTCGGGAAATTCAGAAAGAAAGTTTCTGTCTATCCTGCGGAAACCATCAGCGCCTAAGCAAAAAAGAACCAATTACAGGGAGAGCCGCCTCGCGGCTCTCTTTTCTTATGGGTAAGGAGGGCAGTATGTTTATTGACCGGGTAAAGCTGGAGCTTCGAGCTGGAAAAGGAGGAGACGGCGCTATCCGCTGGCGAAGGGAAAAGTTTGTTCCCAACGGCGGACCGGCCGGAGGAGATGGGGGAGATGGGGGATCGATTTATTTGGAAGCGGATCCTTCAATCAACACCCTTCTTTTGTATAAAGATCGCCGGCTCTTTAAGGCTCAGCCAGGAGAAGACGGGAAAAGTAAAAAAATGTTTGGCAAATCTGGTGAAGATTTGATTTTAAAAGTTCCTCTGGGGACCCTGGTCCGTGAAGCGGAATCTTCTCTTCCGATTGCCGATCTCCACGAACCTGGGCAAAAATTTTTAGTTGTTAAGGGTGGAAAAGGGGGATTGGGCAATGTTCATTTTCGAAACGCCATCCGTCAGGCGCCTCGATTTGCTATCCCCGGCGGAAGAGGACAGGAGCTAACGGTAATTTTGGAGCTCAAACTTCTGGCGGATGTAGGCTTGGTTGGCTTTCCCAATGGGGGAAAATCAACCATTCTCTCAGTTCTCTCGAACGCCAAACCTAAAATCGCCAACTACCCCTTCACAACACTTGAGCCTCAGCTTGGAATTGTCGATTTGGGAGATGGAAACTCCTATGCGCTGGCTGATATTCCGGGCCTCATTGAAGGAGCTCATGAAGGAACAGGACTGGGACAGGATTTTTTAAGGCATATCGAAAGGACACGAATTTTAGTTCAGGTCATTGATTTATCCGCATTTGAAGGGCGAGACCCCTTTGAAGATTTTCAAATTATTCAAAACGAACTTCTTTCGTATAAAGAAGGACTGGAGAAAAAGGTAAAAATTATTGCGGCCAATAAGATGGATCTGCCTGATGCGGAGAATCACCTTGCCGAGTTCAAGAAAAAGTTGGGAAAGACGGATTTGGTGATCATTCCTCTTTCGGCAGCGACGGGAAAAGGAATTAAAGCGCTTCGGTATGCGATCGGAGAGGAACTCTCTAAGGTCCCCAAAAAGACTCAAAGTTTCAATGAAGAATTAGTCGATCATCAGCAGTTCTTTAAAAAAGATCCCAGTATTCATATTTATCGGAAGGACCATGTAATCTACGCTCAAGGAGAGCCGTTAAAGGACCTCTCCCGCAAGTTAATTATTCAGGATGAGGATTCGGTGACCTTTTTTGAAAAAAGGCTGGAAGAGATGGGCGTGATGGATCGGATCCGTGAATTAAAGCCGGGGGAAGAGGATACGATTAACATTGAAGGATTTGAATTTGACTGGCTATAACAGATATGTGGAAAAGTCCTTCGAATGATTTTATTTTTTCGTCCAAAGAAAAAGGGGCTTGACTTTGCGCGTCAAGCCCCTTATTACGCCCTAAATGGGAAACGGATTAGTTAAAGGTATTGGTGTTGCTCTTTGTTAAAACATCGTGGGCGCCACCTTCTACGATGGACGTGGAGGAGACCAAAGTAAGCTTGGCCTTTTCATGGAGATCGGCAATTGTTAAAGCGCCACAGTTGCACATCGTGGCTTTAACCTTGTCCAGGGAAATTTGAACGTTATCTTTTAGGCGGCCGGCATAAGGGACATAGGAATCCACACCCTCTTCAAACATGAGCTTTTTCTGTCCGCCAAGGTCATAGCGCTGCCAGTTTCTTGCCCGGGCAGAGCCTTCTCCCCAATACTCCTTCATCATGGTGCCGTTGACATTGATTTTAGCGGTTGGGGCTTCATCAAAGCGGGCAAAATACCGGCCCAGCATACAAAAATCCGCTCCCATGGCCAGGGCGAGGGTGATGTGATGGTCATAGACGATTCCTCCGTCCGAACAGATGGGAACGTATACGCCCGTTTCTTTAAAGTATTGATCTCGGGCCTGGCTCACGTCGATCAAAGCCGTTGCCTGACCTCGCCCAATACCCTTGGTTTCTCGGGTGATGCAAATCGAACCTCCGCCAATTCCGATTTTAATAAAATCGGCTCCGCAGTCGGCGAGGAAACGAAAACCTTCACCGTCAATGACATTCCCCGCGCCAATTTTAACCTGATCGCCGTACTGTTCCCGTACCCATTCAATCGTTAGCTTCTGCCATTCAGAAAAGCCTTCAGAAGAATCAATGCAAAGCACATCTGCTCCGGCCTCCAGAAGAGCAGGGACTCTTTCTTTATAATCCCGGCTATTGATGCCCGCGCCAACGAACAGGCGTTTGTTTTCATCCAAAAGTTCAAGAGGGTTTTCCTTATGGAGGTTATAATCCTTGCGGAAGACGAAGGAGACCAGCCTTTGATCTGAATCAATGATGGGCAGGGCATTTAATTTATTATCCCAGAGGATGTCGTTGGCTTCAGAAAGGGAAATCCCATCTTTTCCAAAGATCAGCTTGGAAAAGGGCGTCATAAAATCCTTAACCGGGGTTTCCGGGTCCATCCGGGAAATTCGATAATCACGGCTGGTCACAATTCCCACCAGCTTTCCATGGCGGGTTCCATCTTCTGTTACGGCCATGGTGGAGTGACCTGATTCTTTTTTCAAAGCCAAGACGTCCATTAAATTATTTTCCGGAGAAATGTTGGAGTCGCTGGGCACAAAGCCTGCCTTATAGGCTTTGACGTTTTTAATCATCTCCGCCTGAGATTCAATGGACTGTGACCCATAGATAAAAGAAAGGCCTCCTTCACGGGCTAAGGCGATGGCCATCGTATCATTGGAAACCGACTGCATAATGGCGGAAACCATAGGAATTTGCAGAAAAATGGGCGGCTCTTCTCCTCGTTTATATTTAACCAGGGGGGTTTTTAGGTTCACATGAGCGGGAATACAATCCGTAGAGGAATAACCAGGAACTAAAAGATATTCATTAAAGGTACGAGAAGGTTCGTTTAAAAAAATTGCCATAGGTCCTCCCAATTCATGGTTTAAGATGGTCACGCCGGACGCTTTCGTTTCGTCTAAAATTTTATCCTCTATTGTATCAGATGTTTTGGTAGGAAGAAATAATTCTTTCGCCAAGTTTATGATATAATAATTAAAGAGGCATAACTAGCGTATTATCCTCAAAAAATGAGGGTTTACCCTCCGCAATGACTTGAAAATGATGAGAAAAAATAATAAACTTAAACGTGCTTCCAATTTATCACTGTTTTGGGTTTGTAGCTCAGTTGGGAGAGCGCCGCGTTCGCAACGCGGAGGTCGTGGGTTCGAATCCCATCAGATCCATAAAATCGCTTAGCTTTCCTAAGCGGTTTTTTTACTTGTAGCCGGCCATTCACGACTTGTGGAAGTGAGAGGAGTGAAAAAAGTTTCCGGTTCAAAGGAGGAAAAGATGAGATTAGTGGGGACCGTTTCGAGGGGAATTCGTGGGCCGATTATCCGGGAAGGAGACGACTTGGTTCGTTTTGTTGTCGATGCTGTTATGGCTGCTCATGAGGCAGAAGGCTTTCCTTTCCACGACAGGGATGTTGTCTGCATTACCGAGGCGATCGTTGGCCGGGCTCAGGGCAATTATGCGAATATTGATCAAATGGCCGCAGATATCCGAAAAAAATTTCCTGAAGGAGACATCGGACTATTTCGACCGATTTTAAGCCGGAACCGCTTTTCATTAAATCTTCGAGGAATCGCCCGTGGCGCAAAAAAGATCTACTTACAGCTTACTTACCCTTCGGATGAAGTGGGAAATAAGCTTATTTCTTGGGATCAGCTGGATAAAAAGGGCGTTGAACCGGATCGAAAGGTTTTTACGAAAGAAGAGTTTTATGAAACCTTTGGGGACCTGGCCCACACCTTTACGGGTGTAGATTATATTCAGTTTTACCAGGATATCGTGGAAGAAGAGGGATGCCAGGTTGAGATCCTCATTGCCAATGATCCCCGAGAGCTTTTGAACCATACCAAAAATATTTTAACCTGTGATGTGCATGGAAGAGATCGGTCTAAAAAACTTTTTAAAGATCATGGAGCAAAAAGAATCTACGGATTGGACGATATTCTTACCCAATCGGTGGATGGAAGCGGCTATAACGAACAATTTGGTCTTTTAGGTTCAAATAAGGCAACAGAGACAGAGGTTAAACTTTTTCCTCGTGACTGCAAGCCCTATGTTGATGAAATTCAAAAAGAGCTCATTGAAAAAACAGGAAAAAAGATCGAAGTCATGATATACGGAGACGGCGCCTTCCAAGACCCTGTCGGTCATATTTGGGAGCTAGCTGATCCCGTGGTTTCGCCGGCCTACACGGCTGGCCTTTCTGGAAGACCTAATGAGCTGAAACTAAAGTATTTGGCGGACAACGATTTTTCCAACCTCCGCGGAGAAGAGCTTGCTCAGGCGATTAAAGACCGTATTCGTTCCAAGGATGAGGATTTGATGGGACAAATGGTCTCAGAAGGGACCACGCCCAGAAGAATCACCGATATTTTGGGGTCTTTAGCAGATCTCACATCAGGAAGTGGAGATAAGGGAACGCCGATCGTTTTGATTCAGGGATACTTTGACAATCTGACCAGCGAAGAAGAATAATGATTATCCGCCCTTCTCAGCCTGCTTGATTTTTACCGGCTCGTAATTGTTGACAAGGCCGGCGAAAGTCCATTTTGGAGAGCCGGCTGAGGACGGCGGATTATTTTCTACACGGTTAAAAAAGAAAAGCGGAGAGGAAAAGTAATCGGTCAATGGAAATTTTTCGAAAAATCTGGGCCTTTTTAGGGGGAATCTGTTGGTATTGGTTTGCTCAGGTTCTTTTAAAAAGTCGCCTTTTTACCATGAAAATCACTGCCGCAATTCTTTTTTTGACCCTCATCTTTACAGGGCTTTTTTGTTTCCTCCTCTTCCATCCTCAAAGAACGGGCAGAAAACGGTCGGGGAAATTTCAGCTGGTTTTCGCCTTGGTTGGGATAACGCTGCTGATGGCTATGCAGGCCTTTGCCGGCGTATCTATTCAGAAGTCCTATTCTACGCTCAATAAGGTCATTGTCGATGAAGAGAAGGGCGGGCGATCAAAAAACAAGAGTAAAAGAAGAAAGAAAGAAAAGACCAGCGCCTTTTATCTTTATGTATCCGGGATTGATACGCGGGGAAGCTTAGACGAAAAATCCCGATCTGACGTCAACCTTGTCATGGCCATTAACCCCCAAACCCATAAAATTTTTGTCAGTACCATCCCTCGGGACACCTACCTTCCGATTGCGGGACCAGGACAGAATCAGTATGATAAACTGACTCACGCAGGATTGTATGGTCCAAGGGCTTCTATGGAGACCTTATCCAATCTGTTTTCCATCGATATTTCTTACTATGTGCGTGTCAATTTTTCCTCTATGGAGCAAATTGTGGATGCCTTAGGAGGAATTGAGGTTGATAATCCGGAAGCCTTTACCAGCGTTGAAAATTATGAGTATCCTCAGGGGAAAATCCACCTGGATGGAAAAAGGGCCCTCGTCTTTGCCCGGGAACGATATCAACTCAAAGACGGAGAGCTCGCCCGAGGGAAAAACCATATTCGGATCATCAAGGGAATCATTGAAAAACTGACCTCTCCTTCGGTTCTCCTTCACTATTCGGATCTTTTAGAGGTAATGGGTGAAAATGTCCAGACGAACATCCCCGAAAGTCAAATTCTTTCTCTGATCCGAGGCCAGCTGGAAAATAACAAGTCCTGGTCCATTGAATCCGGGCAGGTTCAGGGGAAGGGCCTGATGGGCCTTCCATCTTTTGCCTTCCGCAATGCTGACCTTTTTATGTTCGTTCCAGATGAAGATTCCGTTTGGGATAATTATTGTCAGCTCGAATCGGTTATGGAAAATGAGAGCCAAAGAGAAAAAACCAAACCTTCGGACTGGATGGATCACATTCAAACGGCCTTTAACCACACGATTACTTATGATCAGTGGAAGGCTGGCGTTCCAGTGAATCATTCCAATTGGTATGATCCTGATTTTGGCAAGGATACCCGGGAAGAGCGCGTGAGTCCGGAAGAGGAGAAGAGAACGTATTACGAAGATCCTTCTGATCAAAAAAGCAGCAGGCAACAGGAAGACGACTATTTCGAGCATATGTCTGATCTGGATGAAATCCTTCGTCAGTTAAGCGATACAATTCAGGAAAATCCAGAAAAAGAGCCGGCGAAAGAAGACCCCGCCTCTGGGGAAGAGAAAGAGAGAAACGATCAGGCTGGCGAAGAAGACCGAGCGGAAGAAGGCGAAAACAATCTCGAAAATGCCTTTTCTCTGCCCTCGTGGACGGATGACTAATTTTTATTTTTTTCTCCGTCCGAGTTTTTTATGGGTTCCTTTTAACGCAAAAGAATGGAAAACCGCTGGAAGTTTTTTCCAGCGGTTTTAAATTATTTATTATTCAGTGTTTTTCAAGATTCCAATCTTTTCCTTATTTTTATAGACCACTGGAAGAGGGTCTCCTTTTTCGCCAATGTAATCAGATCGTTTTGAAAGTAGGTCGATCAGCTCATTTTCGTTTTCAAGCCAAGTGATTTGAAAAGGCTCGCCAAAGGCAATTTTTTCAAGAAAGAGGTAATTCCCATTTAAAGAAGGTTTATCCCTACAGTCAATGAAAATGCCAGTGTGTCCAACAAAAGCTTCATTTGACCCATAAACTTTAAAAAGGACACTGATTATTGAATATTTCTTACTGTTCACCTGGATCCCAAATTTGTTCCACTGATCAGCAAGTGCATGGGAAAAGCCCGCATCGGGTATAGGCATTTCGCCAAAAAGAGTGGTTAACAGCTTTTTCTTGTTTTCAAGCGCTCCATAGGCATCGTTATGATCTATGGCTTCCAGATCAAACATCAGGTAGTCGCCTTTATAGTCTTCTTCAAGTCCTTTAGTCTGGATCCTATCGCCAGTAAGAAGGATAACTGTCATTCGGCAGTTGGCATCGGTAAACTCAGTAGATTTTGGAAGAGCTTTCGAATGATTTTCTGACGATAACACGACCCATTTTTCAAAAACGTCAACCTGACAAAGTCCTGCTTCTTTGAGCAGTTCATAGACCGGGGGTGCATTCTCCGGGGTTAAAGGAATGGTCTTCGGCCCTTTTTCTTTATCATACTGGCAGCCACTAAAAAACAAGCTCAAAGTGACGAAAAGCATCAACCGTAAACTCATCACAAGAAAGCGTTGTCGGGCCACAGCCGATTTGTGCTTTATTTTTCTGTATTCCCACATGGGGAAGAATAAGCGGACGCTCACTGATCTTTTTCCTCCCAGAATTTTTTGAAGACCTCTATTCCTTTTTCATATTTAAGTCATAAAAGTTCAAAAATTGGTCAAAGAGATCCTCATCTAGCCGGTTACTCCACTTCAGCCGATCAAGATGGGCATGAATGTACTCCGCTCTACTTTCTGAAAAATGCGCCTTATTTTCCTCCGCATGTTGATCATAGTCGAGACCTTTAACCCATTTATCCAAAGAAGCAAAAAATGTCTCTTTATAGGTGTTGTTTTGATCAAAGAGGAAATCGTTATGCCCCTTATCTTTAAAAAGGAGAAAAGTAAATCTGGGATTGTCCTGATACTTTTTGTGGTATAGGTCATATCCATACTGCATAGGGACAACCTTATCATCCTCACTGTGTGTAATGAAGACGGCAGCATTACTCGCCTCAAAACCATCTATTGCTGTGTTTGAAGCATATTTTCCATATTTTGTCCATTCATGGAGTTTCACGAATGGCATCATGGCGTAAATGCCATCACCCGCCATGTGTTTACCCGCTGCCTCAAAAAAATCTGAAGAGCGATTGCTTCCGCAGCACGCAATGACCGCTTTTACCTCAGGATGGTAGCTTAGCACGCTGCATACGCTATACCCACCCCAACTGTGTCCAAATAAGCCGATGGGCAATTCGGGGAAGTTTCCGCTTTTTTCTACAAACGAAATGGCATAGTCAAGATCAACGACAGCTTGTGGAAAGCCACCCACGCCTTCGCCTTCACTTTCATCATTTCCAGTAATATCAAACGCAAACACATCATATCCATGCTTTGCAAAGTAGTTTGCACAATCCATATATGAATTGTGACCTGCCCCGTATCCATGTGCAATAATGATGATTCCGCGTTGATCACGACCGAAATGGTAAAAAGTTCCGGATAGCATTTGCCCTTTGTCCGAAGGAAACTTGTATTTCGTACATTCAAGCCCCTTAAAGTCTTCAATATGCAACATCAGAGGCTCATCGCTTTCAAATCTTTTATCGATATTCTCGTTATATACCCTTGCGGAAAAAGCCCACCCTCCACCTACCAGTAGGACAAGGGTGATGAGCATCACGATCAGTGCAATTTTCTTTTTTGATTTTTTCTGTATCATTGAATGTGTTCGTTTCATTTTTATTTACCGTTCAGTAGCGATGTTCCAAATTGTCAGCCTGGTTTTAGGGAAAAGGAACCAGACAAATGCTATTTTATCAATTAAGACAATACAAATGGAAATTCACAAAAACTTTTTTCAAACACTTTGATTAGCGTTTTCAACCTTTTTCATGCTCTTTTCCCTCCGTCTTTCCTCGATTATGACTTTTCAACCCTTAAAAAATGCCCATTCGCACTTTGTAAGCGCAAACGGGCATTTTCAAAATGGAGATGAAGGGAGTCGAACCCTTGTCCAAAAATGCTTCAAAAAGAGTTTCTACGGGCGTAGTTTATCGAAATTTTTTCCCGAGACGGCCAGCCGATAAACAGGCAAACCTTCTCGGTAGCTTCATCAAGTCCAACCTGCGGGCAAAGCTTAGCGCAGGAAGTTTCCCGAAATGATTGAGACCAGTCCGAACGTTACGGGTCCATTCAGAGGGTCGGCCGCTTTTTGTTAAGCAGCGTAAGCTAAATTAGATTCGTTAGCCTTTATTTTGTTTGCTTTTTTTAATGTCAACAGCCTGACAACCCGCTTCTCTGATGTCCACATCCCTGTCGAAACCGGAGCATCCCCAAAAAGCTATTATCATTATACCCTACCCGCTAAGAGTGAACCAACCTTTCGAGAGTCTTATGTGTTTGGAATCCATTTGAATAAAAAATTCCCACATAAAAAGAGAAGAGCAAATGTCAGCGTCGATTTCCATTAAAAAGGAAAGGGAGATTGACCAGTCCAGGATTCCTTGGTCGGCTTTTGGGTCGGATCAACAAGGATCCCCTGCATTTTCGGAAAACGCAAAAGCAGGGTCATCAGGGGAATTCCAATTATTCCAGTAATAATGATTTCAGAAAGGGCAATTTTGCCATAGTCAAGGAAAAAAAGACTTTTGGGGACTTGGCCAAGGAAAACAGCCTCTGCGGAATACAAAAAGGAAAAAAGGGAAGGAAAGACCATAGCCCAATATTTTGACCGGGATTTTGCCATGCAATAGGTCGCAAGAAAAGTTCCCAAGGTGCCGACCACCATATCGATAAGGCCATAGGGACTGGCCATATTGGCAATAAAGCAGCCCAGGCTAAGACCCATCATATTTTTCGGATCGAGAAAGCAGAGCCAGTTGAGGACTTCAGAATAACGAAACTGAACAGGCCCGTAGCCAAAACCCAGCCCGGAAAAAGTAAGCAGGATGTAGAGGGCGGCAATCAGCGCCTGTCGGGTCATAAAAGAGATGGTAAAAAATTTTTTCATCACAATACTCCTTGATTTTTTAAGTGGGTGCCAAGAAACACTTTTTCAAACGCAAATGATTGTACAGGATTTGATCAGGCCGATCAACCGCTGACCTTTAGGGAAAAAAGGAATCTAATGACCTGTTTTTGATCTGATAAAATAAAGATACCGATCAAAAGCTAGGAAATCAGCAGAAAATCATTTGCCGATTGATGCATAGAAGAGAAAGGAAGAAGATCATGGGATGGGTATTTGGTATTGATGTGGGAGGAAGCTCCTGTCAAGTGGGCCTTTTTGGTCAAGAAGGAAATTTGCTTTTTCAGTCCCATTTTCCAACCGGGGTGGAGTGTGAATCGGAAACCTTTAAAGAACTTCTTTCTCAAGAGATGGAAAAAGCCTTAGGCTTTTTATCGCTTGATCGAAAACAGGTCCAAGGAATCGGGATCGGCCTTCCCGGCCCCGTAACCGAGCAAAGGCAGGTCCATGGTTTTGTGAATCTTTCCTGGGAGAATTTTGATTTAGTCAGTTTCCTTGAAGAAAGCTGGCAGGTCCCCGTCCTGGCGGAAAATGATGCCAACTTGGCCGCCTTAGGAGAAGTCTGGAAGGGAGAGGGCGTCTTCCTTCATTCTTTTGTCTTTCTCACCCTGGGCACTGGAATTGGAGGGGGAATTATTCTTCATGATCAGC
>CABTZP010000044.1 GCA_902489375.1 uncultured Tissierellia bacterium
CAGGGAGAGGGCTTCCCCGGTTCGAACCGCCTGCTTCAGCTTGCCCATAGCATTGAAGAACTTAAAACCATCTGCCGGTGCGGAAGAAAGGCGACGATGAATATACGTCTGGCTGGAGGAAAGCCCGTTTTTGAAGGCGCTCAGATCGCAATTGATGGGGTGGATCAGGTGGTTTATGAGGCCGTTTGCGGCCCCTGCTATTTTAAAGCCCGCCGAGAGGCTGGGGCTGTTCCCCTCAATGGGCTTGAGGAATAGACGTTTTTTCGGCTTTTCTTCGGGATATGGGGACAGTTGGATTTGATTTTTCCTCAGCTGGACAGCTCATAGGCGACCTGAAAAAGATCTTCATGGAAATGATGGCTTACGCGGATGGCTT
This sequence comes from uncultured Tissierellia bacterium, assembly GCA_902489375.1. Lineage (GTDB taxonomy): Bacteria > Bacillota > Clostridia > Tissierellales > Peptoniphilaceae > CABTZP01. Next base: position 377 of record CABTZP010000044.1, read on the forward strand.
CAGCGATGGGCATCGTGAAAATCTCCTGCCCATGAGCGCCGATCGCAAGGGAGGAAGAGCCGTCAAGGAGAACCTTTACGGCTTCATAGCCCATGGTACAGGCCAATAGCCGGTCCGTTAAACAGGGGCTGCCTCCCCTTTGAACATGACCGAGAATGGTAATGCGGGTTTCCACGCCCGTGATTTTTTCAATTTCATCGCGGAGGGTGTAGGGATCGCGGGCCCCTTCTGAAAGCACAACGATATGATGGCGCTTGCCCCGGAGTTTTCCCCGGAGGATCCGGTCAGTAATGTCCGCAACGGAGACTTCGTGTTCGGGGACAATGATGGACTCCGCCCCGCCGCCCAGGCCGGAAAAAAGGGCGATGTCTCCGCAGTTCCTTCCCATGACGACGACGATATTAGCCCGGGCGTGAGAATCGGAGGTGTCCCGAAGGCGACCGATGGATTCGATCACGGTTTCACAGGCCGTGTGAAAGCCAATGGTATAATCGGTATAACCCATGTCATTATCAATGGTGCAGGGGATGGCGACTGTCCGGATACCTAAACGATCCATGACCTCTGCCGCCTTAAAAGAACCATCCCCGCCCATAATAATTAAGCCCTCAATCCCATAGCGGCGAAGGATGGTCAGGGCCTTGTTTTGTCCTTCCTTTGTTCTGAACTCTTCTGATCGGGCGGAGCCTAAAATGGTTCCGCCCTTTTGAATGATATCGCCGACCGAGGACATATTCATTTCATAAATATCTCCCCGCATCAGGCCATCCAGGCCAAAACGGATGCCCTTGACCCGAAGGTCTCGGGAAAATCCCGCCCGGGCAACGGCTCGGATGCAGGCATTCATGCCGGGGGCATCCCCCCCGGAGGTGAGCATGGCGATGGTGCGCATAGTTTCTCCTTTATTTGACAACAACCTTGTCCTGACCCAAAAGGGCTTTAAGATCCCGGATAAGGTCTTTTTCAGCGTTCACATTGTATCGTTGGTCCATGCGGACAGCGCTTTTCCGGTCAGCGAAGTAGAGGATCACGGGATTGCTCCCGGGATGGGCCAGCAAAAGACTTTTGACCTGATCATATTGGGCGTGGTCTGTGGAATCGAGGGAAAGAAAAAGACTTTTTTGGGGCAGGTCTTCTATGCCGAAGACCCGATCGACCAGAATCTGAATATTCCCATTTTGCTCCTGAAGACGACCAGAGAAAAGAAGGGGGGCATCCACTTTGAGGAGGGACTGAACGCTTTGAAAGACGCTCGGAAAAACAACCGCCTCCATCATGCCAAAAGCATCTTCAAACTGAACAAAGCACATTTTTTGGTTTTTCTTGGTGAGAAGGTCTCTTCGGCCCCGGACAATCCCGGCCATTCGAACCCTCTTTCCATCCAGCCTTTGGGGGTCCTCCTCGCTAAGAAGCTCTTCCATGGAAAAGCTGACAAAGGGAGCAAAGGTTTTGGCGTAAGGAGAAAAGGGGTGGTCGGTTAGATAAATGCCTAAAACCTCTTTTTCATAGGCCAAAAACAGGGCCTTGGGATATTCTGGCACCTGGCTTTTTGGCTTTTCGGGCGGTTGGATAAAATGAAAAAGATTCATCTGTCCGGCCAGGTTTTTCCTTCTTTCCTGCTGGATGGCATCCAGCGTTCTTTCCATCTCCTGCATAAGCTGCGACCGATGAAGGCCAAAGTCATCAAAGGCGCCGGCTTTAATCAGAGACTCAATCGCCTTTTTATTCAGGGCGTTTTCATCGACATCAAGAGTCCGCTTAAAATACGCTTCCAGGTTAGGAAAAAGCCCCCCCTTCTTTCTGGCGGCAAGGGTTGCCTCAACAATGGCTGTCCCCACATTTTTGACCGCATGAAGGCCGTAGCGAATCTTTCCTGTATTTTTCTCTTCTCCCCCGTCTTCCACGGTAAAATCGGCAAGGGACCGGTTAACTGAGGGGCCGAGAAGTCCCACCCCCATCCGGTCCGCTTCCCGGATATAGAGGGAAACCTTGTCGGCGTCCCCCATCACAGAGGTCAGGAGGGCGGCAAAAAATTCCCGGGGATAATAGACTTTAAGATAAGCCGTCTGCATGGCCAAATAGGCATAGGCCACCGAGTGAGACTTATTAAAAGCATATTTGGCAAATTCGATCATCTGATCGTAAATCGTGTTGGCGATGGATTCGGGAATGCCTTTTTCCTTGCAGCCTGCAATTTCTTTTTCTCCCTTTGGCCCCTTTTTCCCCTGTACAAAGATTGACCGATTTTCTTCCATCACGGCCATTTTTTTCTTGGACATAGCTCGGCGGAGGTTGTCGGCTTCGCCCAGGGAATAACCGGCGAGAAGCTGCACAATCTGCATGACCTGTTCCTGATAGACAATCACCCCGTAGGTATCTTTAAGGATAGGCTCAAGAAGGGGATGAAGATAGGAAATCTTTTGCGGATTATGGCGGGCCGCAACATAGGTTGGAATCTGATCCATGGGGCCGGGGCGAAAAAGGGCGTTGGCGGCGACCAGGTCTTCAAAGCGGTCAGGCTTTAGGTCCTTTAGAAAGGCCCGCATCCCGTTGGATTCAAATTGAAAAATGCCGATGGTTTCCGCCCGGGAAAAGAGGGCGAAGATCCTGGGATCCCGGAAATTGATCGAAGAGAGATCAGGCTTTTTTCCCCTTGTTTTTTCAATCATTTTTAGGGCGTCATCAATCACGGTGAGGGTCCGCAGGCCCAGAAAATCCATTTTGAGAAGGCCCAGCTCTTCCAGTTCGGTCATGTTGTACTGGGTGGTGATCTGATCCCGGTTTCGGGAGAGGGGAACCAGGTGATCAACCGGCTCTGCGGCAATCAAAACCCCGGCGGCATGGGTGGAACTGTGTCGGGGCATCCCTTCTACGGCCTCAGCCAGGTCAATGAGCTTTTTGTTTTCTTCCGATTCTTCGTAAATTTTTTTAAAGTCCGGATCCTCTTCCAGGGCCTCTTTCAGGGTGATTTTCAGGCGATTGGGGACCGCTTTGGCAATCCGATCGACCCGGCCCAGGGGGATATCCAGGACCCGGCCAACGTCTCGAATAGCGTTTTTCGCCGCCATCGTCCCGAAGGTGACAATCTGAGCGACCGAATCGTTTCCGTACTTTTCTTTGACATAGTCGATCACCTCTTCCCGGCGGACATAGTCAAAGTCAATATCAATATCGGGCATGGACACCCGGTCTGGATTTAAAAAGCGTTCAAAAAGAAGTCCGTACTGAAGAGGATCAATTTCCGTGATCTTTAGAGCATAAGAAACAATCGATCCGGCGGCGGACCCTCTTCCGGGGCCAACCGGGATGGCATTTTTCTTGGCGAAACGGACAAAATCCCAGACGATTAAAAAGTAATCGACATAACCCATTTTTTCAATGACGGAAAGCTCATGGGCAGCCCTGGCCTTCGCAGTCTCATAAAGGATTCTTGCTTCTTCGGAAGGGGCGGTATTTTCTCCCGCCAAAGACGGGGCTTTTGGCTGATAGCGAAAGTCAATGCCCTCTTCAACGAGGCTGCGCAGATAGTGGGCGTTGGTCTCTCCCTCCGGAAGGTCGAAATGCGGGAGATGGAGCTGGTGAAAGGGGATTTCCACCTGGCAGCGCCGGGCGATTTTTTCAGTATTTTGCAGAGCATCGGGATAATCAGAGAAAAGCTCGGCCATCTCCTCAGGGCTTTTCACGTAAAAATCACTGGAGGAAAAACGCATCCGATTTTCTTCGGTCAGGGTTTTTCCCGTTTGAATACAGAGCAAAATGTCATGGGCCAGGGAATCTTCTTCCCGGAGATAATGACAGTCATTGGTGGCTACCAGGGGGATGCCGGTTTCCTGATGGATTTTTCCCAAGGTCCGGAGGACAATCTTTTCTTCCCGGATCCCATGATCCTGAATTTCCAAAAAATAGTTTTCAGATCCAAAGATCGCCTGATACTCCTCGCAGGCTTTTCTGGCTTCTTCATAAGAGGATTCTAGGATTTTTTTTGCCGGCTCCCCGGAAAGGCAGGCCGAAAGGGCAATGAGCCCCTGATGGAAGGCTTTAAGGACCCCTTTATCCACGTGCGGACGGCCATGATGACAGCCGTCGACATAACCGCTGGAGACGATGCGGATGAGGTTCCGATAGCCCTGATTATTTTCCGCCAGCAGAACCAGATGATACGCGGTGCGGTCAGAAAAATCTTTTTGATCAGGAGAGACGTAGATCTCACAGCCCAAGATGGGATGGATGCCCGCAGCCCGGGCGGCCTTGTAGAACTGGAGAACGCCAAACATATTGCCATGGTCCGTAATGGCGCAGGAATCCATGCCCATGTCCTTGAGAAGGGGCATGAGCTGATCCATTTTGCAAAAGCCATCCAAAAGGCTGTAGGGGCTGTGAAGGTGGAGGTGGGTAAAGGGCAAGGGGCTTTCCTTTCCGCAGATCAAGAGGGTCAGGTTCTTTTCGTCATTTCATGCTTGCAGTGGGGGCAGCGGACGCGGACTTTTCCTTTCCCTTTGGGCACCCGAAGCTCGGTTCCGCAGGAGGGGCAAGGAAAATAGGCGAACCCGCCTTCCCCAAAGATCCGCCGCTTTTCCCGGCGCAGGCCCTTTCGCAGGGACCGGCCAGTCTGAAGGAATTTTTCATTTTCCAGGGTCCTCCTTCGGATGTCGGTGGAGAGCATCCGATAAAAGCATAGGAGGACAAGAAGCCAGAGGAGGACGGACCATAGGGACCTTTGATCAAACCAGCTTAGAATCATGACAATCAGGGCGAGGGCCATGAGGAAATTGTTGAGCGCGTCGCTTCCATACCTTCCCCGCATGAATTGGTCGAATTTTTCTCTCAAAGCCAGGCCTTCTTTCCCGCTACCGGTTTTCCGGCCATCTGAGGAAGAATCTGGGAAATATCCCCATGAAGTACATAGTCGGCCCGGACGTCGGCTGGCGTCGGTTCAAAGTTGATGAGAATCAGTTCCTTCCCCCGGTAATAGTCAATGAGGCCGGCGGCCGGATACACAACCAGAGAAGACCCTCCCACGATCAGGGTCCGGCACTGTTTGATAGCTCGGATGGCGGCGGTGAAATCATCCTCAGGCAGCATTTCCCCATAGAGGGTAACCGCCGCTCTCATATTATGGCCGCACTTGGGACAGGGGAACCGACCTTTTCCGGCCATAAATTCTTCCGTCGGTACGGTATTTCCACAGTGGGGGCAATAGATCTCGTGCATATTGCCATGGACTTCATATACGGTTTTGGAACCTGCTCGTTGATGGAGGCCATCAATATTTTGAGTGACAATGGCTTTGAGCTTTCCCTCTTTTTCCCATTCCGCCAGCTGGAGATGCGCGCCGGAAGGGGCGACCTGGTAAGACCGCCAGCATTCCCGCGTAAAGTCGGCAAAGCCATCGGGGTCAGAGACGCAAAATTCGTGAGAAAAATAGTATTCCGGCGGGTAAGGCCGGTTCGTTTTTTGGTGGTAGAGGCCATTCGGAGAGCGAAAATCCGGAATGCCGGAAGCAGTGGAAACGCCGGCTCCGCCGAAGAAAACGATGTTATCGGTTTCACGAATGATCTCCTGGAGCTTTCTCATGGTTTCATCTGATTGAGTCATCTTCTTCTCCTTGTTCTTGATTTACGATCGAAACCCCGGCTGAGGCCCCAATGCGAGAGGCCCCCGCATGAATCATCGCCAGCGCTTCTTCCCGGCTGTGGATCCCACCGGATGCTTTGACCTTGGCCATGTCCCCCACGGTTTCTTTCATCAGGCGGACATCTTCAACCGTCGCTCCCCCGGTGGAAAATCCGGTCGAGGTTTTAACAAAGTCGGCCCCGCCTTCCACGGCGAGTTTGCAGGCCCGAATTTTTTCTTCCCGGGTCAGCAAACAGCATTCGATGATCACCTTCAAAAGAGCCTTTTCTCCGCAGCCCTGTCGGACTGAGCGGATATCCTTTAACACTTCCTGATCATGGCCGGATTTCAGCCAGCCGATGTTCATGACCATGTCGATCTCCTCTGCTCCCTGCTCAATCGCGTCAATGGCCTCAAAAACTTTTGACGCCGTCGACATGGCCCCCAGGGGAAATCCAATCACGCAGCAGGTTTTCACCCCTGATCCTTCAAGCTCCTTATGGACCAGGGCGGCATAACCGGTATTCACGCAGCAGGAAGCAAACTGATACTGGCGGGCTTCCTGGCAAAGGCGTATGATTTGAGCAGGACTGGCTTCGGCTTTTAATAGGGTGTGATCGATATAGGTGTTCAGCTTGATTTTTTCCATAATTTCCTTCCTACTCCGGCTTTCCGAGGAGCCGGCCCATATTTTTTTTGTACTGTTCAACGCCTGGCTGATTAAAGGGGTTGACCCCCAAAAGATAGGCGGAGATCCCGACGGAAGCTTCAAAGAAGTAAATCAGTTGGCCCAAACTTTCCGGGCTCAGATCTTTGATCCGAATCAAGATGGTGGGGACGCCGCCGTCCCGATGAGCCTGGATGGTGCCCAAAAGGGCTTTTTCGTTCACCTCGTGAAGACCCTTGCCTTCCAGATAGTTGAGCCGGTCGAAGTCCTCGGCTTCCCCGGGAATGGAAAGATCCCTCTTCGGCTCTTCCACCCAAAGAAAAGTCTCCATGTGATTTTTCGGTCCCTCCTGGATCCATTGACCCAGCGAATGAAGGTCGGTGGTAATCCCTGCCGAAGCTGGGAAAAGGCCCTTTCCCTCTTTTCCTTCCGATTCGCCAAAGAGCTGCTTCCACCACTCCTGGAAGAAGCGAAGACGGGGTTCCGCCGCCAGCAAAATTTCAATGGCCATGCCCTGCCGGTAAAAATAATTCCTGCAGAAGGCATAGACCAGGGCTGGATTTTTTTCAAAATCTGAAAGGAGATCGGTCTCTCTTTCCTTTCGGGCCCCTTCCAAAAGCTTTGCGATATCAACGCCTCCTACGGCTAGGGGAAAAAGACCCACCGCACTAAGAACCGTAAATCTTCCGCCGATATTTTCGGGAATGACGAATTTTTCATATCCTTTTTTGTCGGCCAGGGCTTTTAATGCGCCTTTTCCTCGATCGGTCGTAACAAAAATTCGTTTTCGCGCGAGGTCTTTTCCCAGCTGCTTTTCAAGCAGCCTTCGAAGAAAGCGAAAACAAATGCCCGTTTCCATCGTGGTTCCCGACTTGGATATGACATTGATGGCAAAATTTTTTCCTTTTAGCTTATCCAATAAATCGCAGGTTTCTTCGGAAGAAAGATGGTAGCCGGCAAAAATCAGCTCTGGAAGCCCTTCTTGCAAAGAGGAAGAAAAAGGATTTTTCAGGGCCTCGTAAATTGCCCGGGCGCCAAGGTAAGAGCCGCCGATCCCAATGACGACCAGGGCCTCAACTTCTCCCCGAAGCCTTTCCGCGGTCGCAAGAATCCGCCTTTCCTCCTCCTCATTATCGGCCAGGGGAAGGTCCATCCATCCCCGAAGTTCCGACCCGGGACCGGTCCCTTCCTTCAGCGTCCTTAGAGCGTTTCGACTTTCCTCCCAGATTTTCTTTCGCTCCTGATCAAGGCGGCTTTGGTTTTGAGCCAGGTCCCCTTTCAGGAGGCTTTCATTACAGAATAGGCCCGTTCCCGAAAAATCAAATTCCATCTTTTCCTCCTTAATCGCTGTGCACGAGAAGTAAGGTGATGTCATCTTCCTGTTTGCCCTGCCGGTATTGGGCCAGCTCTTCCAGGACCTTATCCATCAGGCCTCGGTCTGTTTTTTCAAAAAGTTCCATCAGCCGGCCAGCACCAAAGGGGACCTGTTCAGGATTGACGCTCTCCACCACCCCATCGGTGTAAAAAAGAAAATCCGAACCCGGTTCGAGGGCAAGGGTGGTTTCTTTATAATCTCCCTGCTGGAAGAGAGGCGAAATCATCATGCCCCGGGCTTCCAGTTCTTCGACTTTTCCCTGATGCTTTAAAACCGGCAAACAGTTGTGTCCTGCGTTTGCAAAGCGGACCGTATGGCGGGCAATATCAAAAAGGACATAAAAGAGTGTGAAATATTGCTGTTCGTTAATTTGAATTTCTAAATACTTCTTTAATACTTCGCGAAGAACCTGTGCCGGGCGAATGATTTTTTGCTCCTGCAATATTGATTTCATCGTCTGACGGACAAACATGGTCAGGATGGAGGCCGAAACGCCATGGCCCACCACATCCGCAATATAAAGGCCAACTTTATCTTCTCCAAGAGGGAGAATGTCAAAAAAGTCGCCGGAAAGCTCTTCCGTGGGAAGATACCGATAATCAAAGGTCAGAGGTCCATACTTCGTCTTTTGCGGGAGCATGCCCGTTTGGATTTTTCTGGCTAAATGAAGGTCATTTTCCAGCCTTTGCTTGCTTTTTTCCAGGCTCAGCGTCAGCTCATTTTGCAGGGTAATGTCACGAAAAATCTGTAAGGCGCCAATGACCGCTCCGTCTGCAAAGACGGGCGAAGTGGAAACGGAATACACCTTTCGCCGGATGCAAAACTCCGTGCGGATCGGACTGGCTTCGGAGAAAACCGCGGCATCTAAAAGATCAGGAATCATCTTCCTGTCCGGCCCGCCCATCTCCTGGTGAAAACGGGTCATGGCCTGGTTTTCAAAAAGCACCCGGCCGTCCGGGGCAAGGATCCGAACAAGGTCCGGAATCGCATCGACCCATTCCAGATGGGTCATGTTTTGCGCAATGTCCTGCTTGGAAATCAATGGTTCCATCCCTGTTCGCTCCTTTGTTTTTCGCTTTTTCTTTTTTCATTTTATCATATTTTGACCTGATATTTAGGGGCGGGAGAAAGCTTCCTGATCGGTCGGAATGACCCTTTGTAGGTTGACAGGCCTTCCTGGTATTGCTTACAATAAGTTAGGTTTGGTAGTCAACGATAACAGCTTTTGCTCTCCCCTTTTTCCCTGTTCTCTGGAAAGTCTGGGCCTGCAAAGCGTTTTTTAGTGAAAGGAAATTCGATGCCTCTTTCCCAGGCAAGCAAGGGTCAGGAATATCGCATTCTTCAGCTTCATGGACGAGAAAAAATACAAAGACAGCTGATGAATATGGGGCTGGTTCCCGGGGCAGTGGTGCGCCTGGTTGGCTTTTTAGACAAAAACGCCATTGTCGCCCTCAAAGAAGAAAAACTGGGGATTGGGGAGAGCCTTTTGCAGCGCATTATTGTTGAACCCCTTTAGTTTTTTTTCTCATCCGAAATCAGTTTAGACGGAGACTCTTTGATTGGAATCCGTCGGCTGCAAAACAAAAAAGAAAGCGCGAAGGATTTTCCTTCGCGCTTTCTTTTTTGATTGGGGGGCTTTCGCCCTGCTGTGAGGATTAGTCCTCGGTCTTCTTTGCTTTGATCTTCTTCAGCGCATCGGTCAGCTTCGGAACGATCTTGTAAATATCGCCAACAATGCCAACATCAGCAACGGTGAAGATCGGCGCTAATTCGTCTTTGTTGATCGCGATGATGTAGTCCGATTCTTCCATACCGGCTAAGTGCTGAATTGCGCCGGAGATTCCGCAAGCGATGTAAAGGTTCGGACGAACGGTCTTTCCGGTCTGTCCAACCTGGATATCCTTAGGTGCCCAGCCTGCGTCAACCGCTGCGCGGGAGGAGGAAATTTCGCCGCCGAGAACATCCGCTAATTCACGGAGAATCTGGAAATTCTCTGGGCCGCCCATTGCACGGCCGCCGGAGACGAGGATCTTCGCATCCTGAATGTCAACCTTATCGGAGACCTGCTTAACCACTTCTTCAACGGTGGTGTAGCAGTTGTTCTCTTCTGGTTTCCAGCTGATTTTTTCGATGTTTCCCTTTAATTCAGGATTACGGATCTCACGAACCATAACGCCGGGACGAACGGTTGCCATCTGAGGACGGGTGTTTTCGCAGAGAATGGTTGCCATCAGGTTGCCGCCGAATGCCGGACGAGTCATGCGGAAAATCTTGGTTTCCGGATCGATTTCCAGTTTGGTGGTATCTGCGGTTAAGCCTGTGTGAACACGGCCAGCCAGACGGGGACCTAGGTCACGGCCGATTGGGGTCGCGCCGATGATCATGATGTCGGGCTTGTAGTTTTCTACGGCATAGGCCAGAGCCTGTGTATATGGCTCGGTGCGGTAGTTCTTGTAGATCGGATCGTCAAAAACGAGGACGGTGTTTGCGCCGATCTTCACCGTTGCTGATGTTGGCATTGTTGGCGATATTTACAAGATCGTTCC
>CABTZP010000045.1 GCA_902489375.1 uncultured Tissierellia bacterium
AGGGCTTTGTCGGCTGGGATGAAGGAAAAGAAAGCCAGTGCGCGAAGAAGCTTTTGAGTCGTTTTCAAAAAATGCTGGTCTATTATAATATCTTGGACTATTCCGAAATCCTCTACCAGGCGGCGCGAGTTCTTGAGGACGAAAAAACGCTCCGGACAGCACAAAAGTTCTGCCGGTACTTGATGGTCGATGAGTATCAGGACACCAATCCCATCCAGGAAAAAATCCTTTCACGTTTAGCTCAGGGGACAGGAAATCTTTGCATTGTCGGGGACGACGATCAAAGTCTCTACCGGTTCCGGGGGGCAACGGTTGAGAATCTTTTTACCTTTACCGACCGCTACCCCGGCGCCCAGGTCATTCGGTTAAAAAAGAATTATCGGTCGGCCCCCAAAATTCTTTCGCTGGCGCAAAATTTTATCGAAAGGCCCTATGGCAATGAAAAAGACCAGGTCATCTCCGGCCTTCGTTATCAAAAGGATCTTTTCGCTCAGCGAAAGGAAGCGAAGGGTCAGGCCTTCCTCTACGAGGAAAAGGACCCGAAGACCTGGGCAGAGGGAATTTGTGATTTGATCGAAGATCTTCATCGCCAAGGCCAGCCTTATTCGCAGATGGCGATTCTTTCGCATTCGGTCCGAGACTATAACGAAAATATGACTCTTCTTCGAAAGGCGTTAAAAAATCGGACCATCCCGCTCCAGGAAACGGGGTCAGGGAGGCTGACCAGCCAGGAAGAGGTCAAAGGAATCTTGGCGGCTCTCCTTTTGACCCTTCTGGGCGAAAGGAAAAAAGACGAAGGGGAAGATTTCGGGTTCCCGGCTCTTTTTTCCGCCCTCCCTCGAAAAGGGGAGGAGGAGCGAAAGGCCCTACAAAAAGAATGGGAAGATTTTTTTAACGAGGGGAAATGGACGGACCTGACCTCTTTTGCCCTTTCTTTTTTAAAGGGTTCTCCCTTTAAAGAATTAGCCGAGGAAGCCCTTCAGGGAAATCGTCGGGGAAAGGAAAAGATAAAAGCCTTGGCCGCCTATCTTAAGGCTGAGGAAGAGATCGCCATTTCTGATCAGAGAGAAAAGATCGGGAAAGAAAACCGAATCCAGTGGGCGAGATGGCTCTGGGAAGACTGGAAGACCCTTAAAGAAAGGAATATCGAAGCGGGCTCATTGGAAGAGACAGACGAAGATGGGGTTCGGATCATGACCATCCACCAGTCGAAAGGACTGGAATTTTCGATCGTCATCCTCGAGGAAGATTCCTTGAAAAAGACCTATTATCCGCCGAAAGAGGGGACAGACCTTCTTCCTCCCTCGCTGCTTTTGGCGCATCCTCCGCAAAAAAAATGGGCGGAGCGGATGGACCGGCTCCGGGAAACTTACACAGCGATGACCCGGGCCAGAGATCTTTTGATTTTGACCCGAACAGAGGTCAAAACGCCCTGGGGAGGGGTAAGGCCCCTGGCTCCTTATTTGGAAAGGATCAACCGGGAACTTCCGCCGCTAAATAGGAAAGAAGCCCTGGACATCTTCCCCGCCTTCTCGCCGGAGAAAGGAAAAACAAAAAAAATTTACGCCTATACCACGGACCTTGCCCTCTATGAGGCCTGCCCAAGACGTTACTTTTTCCACCGGGTCCTGGAGATCCCCAGTCCAAAGACGGATCAGGCGGCCTTTGGCTCTTTGGTCCATTGGGGGCTGAAGAATCTTCATGAAAAAAGGAAAGCCCAAGAGAATTTTTCCGCTGAGGAAAAAGACCTTGAAAAAGAGTTTGAAAGGACGCTTTTTCTCGCCGGGGAAGGACTGAAAAAGGGGGGACAAAAACTTTCCCCAAAGTCCTTGGACCAGGCAAAAAAAATCCTTCTTCGTTATCCGATCCGGGAAAAGGATCGAATTTTAAAAGGAGACCTTCTTGCCGAACAAAATTTCCGCCTCTCCATGGAAAACTACCTTCTTCAGGGAAATCTGGACCTTTTGATGGACGGGGGAAGGGGCATTTTGGATTTTAAATCCTCGGTTCCGAAAGAAGGTCCTCTTTTGGACCGGTACCTGGGTCAGCTGAAGGTTTACCGGATCCTCGTTGAGGGAAGGGAAGAAGAACAAAAGAAAGGGAGAGAAAAACAGGAAAAAGAAAAGCGGGAAGAGGGCCTGTATGATCTTTCAGCCCTTTTGGAGGAAGGCCTTGACCCCCTTTTTCTGTGGCGTTTTTCGGAAAAGGACCTTCAGAGGGAAAAAGAGAGCGTAGATCATATCGTCCAGCAAATTGAAAAAGGCGCCTTTCAGCAAAAAAGCGCCCGTAAAAAAGACTGTCTTGACTGCCACTTCCGATTTTTTTGCGGTCGGGAAAAAGCTTAGCTCTTTCGCCGGTAGGTCTGGTAGGTGAAGGTCAGGTCCTGATAGACCTGGGGACTGGATTCAGCGACCAGCTCAAAAGAAGGGTCAGCGCGAAGGTCTGGGATCCAGGCGTCAGCCTGGGGAAAAACCTGATGGACCATGGTCAGGTCTGCCTGGTCAATGTCATTGATCATGGAAGCGGCCAGCCTTCCTCCGCCAATGACAAAGACTTCTTTTTCATGCTGGGGATCCAGCCGGTCAATCAGGCCCTGGACCTCTTGAGGAGAGTGGACCAGGCGAAGGTTTTCACCCTCTGGGAGATTTCTGCTGGAAACGACGATATTCATTCGATCTGCGAGGGGCTTTCCCCCAGGCAAGGATTCCAACGTTTTTCGTCCCATAATGACGATATTTCCGAGGGTGAGTTCTTTAAAGCGTTTTTGATCTTCAGGGATGCGAAAAAGCATTTTTCCGTTGAGGCCGATGGCAAAATGCTCATCTGTGGCCAAAAGCAGGCGCATGCGCCCTCCTTTCTGAAAAAGCCCGGCCTCCGTCCGCCAGCCGATAAACTCTGGCTGAACAGGCCGCAAATCAACTAGAGGAATTATAGCATGGAAAAAAGGGGCCCGCATGGCTTCTTCGTGGAAACCGGGGGCCCCTTTTCAAGGATTCGAACTTGTTATATGGTATAAGTAAGATTTTTTTACGGCAAAGAGAGGATTGACGATGCTGGCACTCGCCCAACTTTTGAAAATTTCACAGGATATGAATGATGGAGAAATTGTCAAATATTTTTTTCTGATCATTTACGCCCTGGCGATCCTCATCCTTCTGGAATACCTGTGGAATAAAAATCACCGGGAATAATTTGAAAAAGTGATCTTTCTCCGTCTTTCCCCTTTCTTCTTTTTCCTTCTTACACCGTCTATTGATTAAATCGAAAAGATCTGATCAAAAGAAGTCTTTGATTTTTCGACGGCTTCTTTTGAGCCGATTACTGCGGTGGAAGCGCTCTCCAGGGCCCTTTGAACGGGTTTTTCGTAAGCCCGAAGCGCTTCGATTGAAGTTTCCTTCATTTCCTTAAACAGCCGTTTAAAATACCCTTCCGGGTACTGACTGAGATAAAGCCCCAGGTCAAAAGAAGATTTTTGTCTTTCGGTCATCGGCCGATCCAGGCTGCCGATGGATCCGATCAAGGTTCGATCCAGGTCCTGGGCAGAGAGGGAAAGATTCTTCAGATAATCGGGGATGGTTTGATTGACCTTTAGGGTCCGATCCAGGTGGGGATCCCGGTAGGAGAAGGTGTAGAGGGTATCGTCCGCGTAAGAAAGCTGCATCCCTTGCCCATAGGCTCCGCCCTTTGCCCGGATTTCTTTGTAAAGGAAGTCATTGGAAACCAGGTTGGAAACCATCAGGCCCGGTCCGTGGAAAACCTGAGGGCCTCGATGAAGATGACCGGCCTGTCCAACGAATTGCACGTTGGTCGTGGTGATAAAGGCTTCTTTTCGGCTCTGGGGATGAAAGTCCATGGCGGCGGCGGGAAGATTTTTTGCCGGGAAAGCGGTTAGCCAGTGGGAAATGGCTTCTTTCATCTGATCAAGATCGGTCCCCGAAGCGGCGATATTCGCCAGCCTTTCCGGAGAAAGGGTCAGCCGGCGATAGAGATCCTCCAAGATCTTTTGATCCTCCGGCCCGTAATTTTTCGCCAGTTTTTTAAGAAATAGGAAATAGCTTAAGCCGCTGAGGGCTTCTGAAAAATGAGCAGAGGGGGTTTGCCAGGACATGGCCCGCTGGATGGCGTGAAGGTGCCCGTAGGGAACAAGATTCATTTCATAGTTCGAAACAAGGATACCCAGCTCTTCTCGGATCTTTGCCTGGTCGGAAAAGTCCGTTTCAAGGAGCTGTTCGCGAATCAGTTCCAGGCCGCGGTCAAAGTCCGCCAGACCTAAAAATTTTGTGGAAACCAAAAGAACTGTCCGAAAAAGATCCGACCCCATCAGGGAAGAGACCTGAGCGGTGGTCGAAATTCCGCCGGTTGCCAGCGCTTCTTCCGCCTGATATTCCTGGTAGGAATGAAGGCGGGTATCCAGCCTTCCCAAAAGTTCACAGAGGACGGTCAGATAGGGTGCTTCCTCAATCGTAAAGTGAGAGAGGTCAAAAACCAGGTCCAAATAGTCAATGCCGGCGGTGGGCAGGTCATGGAGAAGGTAAGTAACGCCATTTTTTTCTTCAACCCTTCGGGGAATATCCGCAATTTCTTCCGGAAGCTCCTCTTTGGACAGGTAGGGAATCGTCGCTTTGGCCTCTTCGCTGTCTTCGGCATTTTGGAAGTCGGAAAGCTCTTTGTTTTCATCCAGGATCTTCTGCAGGTCCTCGAAAGAAAGCGCATTTTTATATTGCTCAAGACGGAGAGCTTCTTCCCGATCTTTTTTGGCATTGAGGCCGGCCTTGGCAAGGTGGGTAATGATGACTCGGTGGGGATTATGAAGGAGCCTTTGGCGAATATATTCTTCCATGCCATGGTCCGAAAGTCTACGCTTTAATTCTTTTAGCTTGGAAGCATAGGCGATCCGCTCAATCGGATTTTCCCCATAGAGCCATTCATTCATCGCCAGATACATAAGGGCAATGCCTTTGCTGGCAATATTTTTCTTTTCACGCAGATCAAACTCCATCTTTCGGACAATGCCCTGGAGGACCCGAGGGTCCAGTCCCTCTTCCACGATTTTTTTCAGCTCTTCATCAATGATGGCTGAAAATCGGTCTTTTTTTGCGGGGTCTACCCCTTTGGCAACAATCGTAAAGCCGATCTGCTTGACATCATTCAAGAGTCCGTAAAGGTCCTGACAGCCCAGCTCATCAAGAAGGGCCCGGCGAAGGGGAGAAGACTCGGACTCAATCAGGACCTCCGTTAAGAGGTTGTAATAATAAGAGTCAATGTCAGTCCGTGCCCGGTCCACCAACCAAGAGCAGGAAAGAGAGGATTTTCCTTCCTCCTCTTCCCCCGACCCTAAAGAAACTTCCATGGTCATCTCTTTTGGCTGCTCAAAGGGAAGGACGTCCTCCGGCAGGGAAGAAATTTCCTTTTTTTCAAAGTCATCTAAATAAGAGTTCAAATGAGCGAAGCTTTCTTCTTCATCCAGATTTCCGTAGAAAAAGATCAGGGCGTTGGAGGGGTGGTAGAACTGGCTGTGATAAGCAATAAAGCGTTCATAGGTTAAACTGGGAATTTCGTAGGGATCCCCGCCGGAGTTTTCGGCATAGATTGTCCCCGGATAAAGGGCCTGACCGATTTGCTCCTGGATCTGATCATCCAGGGAAGAGGTGGCCCCCTTCATTTCGTTATAGACCACGCCCGAATAGGTGAGGGGATCATCTTTTTTGTGAAGCTCATAATGCCAGCCTTCCTGCCGGAAAATCCGGGGGTCTTCTTTGACTCGGGGATAGAAAACGGCATCTAAATAAAGGTCCATGAGGTTGTGAAAATCCGCGTCATTTCGGGAGGCCACGGGATAGACGGTCTTATCCGAGAAGGTCATGGCATTTAAAAAGGTTTGCAGGGAGCTTTTAATCAGATCCATAAAAGGCTCCCGGGTCTTATATTTTCGGGAACCATTTAAAACGCAGTGTTCCAGGATATGGCAATTGCCCGTTGAACCCAGGGGCGGGGTCCGAAATCCAATGGCGAAAACCTTGTTATCATCCTCATTTTTCATATGAAGAATCTGCGCCCCGGTTTTTCGATGACGGTAGAGCAAAAGGGTGGAAGCCTCTTCTTCGACATACCGTTCCTCAATCTTTTCAAACGCTTGCATTTCAGGCATAGGCGGCTCCTTTCGATCAATGGAATGGTTCAAGTATAACCTAAAAACCCCAAGGGGAAAAAGAGAGAAAAAGCGCTAGGGAGAAAGGGCTTTTTGAAAAAAGAGATGTCAGAGAATCTTATGGAACAAAAAAGAAGGGAAAATTCGGGCCTTTTCAGGCCATTTGACTTGAAAGAGGAAGGCTTTTTAGTATAATGAAAAGGTATCTTTAGCAGGAAAGGGAACGCGATCCCTTCTGTCTGAAAATATAATCTCTGCTCCGTTTAAAGCGGGGCAAACCCAAAGGGAGGTGAAAGTCGTGAACAAGTACGAAATGGTCGTCATTTTGAAAGCAGACCTGACGGAAGAGGGCCGCAAGGCCGCGCTGGATCGTTTAACCGAAGCGATCAGCGAAAACGGTTCTGTCCAGGACATTGACGATTGGGGAATTCGTAAGCTTGCCTATGCGATTCACTTTAACAAAGAAGGATATTATTATCTGCTTACTTTTGAAGCGGATCCTTCGGTTATTGTTGAAGTCGAACGCCGTGCGAGAATTTTAGACCCGGTTCTGCGCTTCTTAACCATTCGAAAAGAGGCCTAAGTCCGCAAGGAGGTCACCCCATGAATCAAGTGACATTGATGGGTCGTCTTACCAAAGACCCCGTTCTCACGTATAACAATACCACAGGCAACGGAATGTGCCGGTTTACCCTGGCCGTGGACCGCCGCCTGACTCGTGAAAAAAGACAGGAAATGGAAGCGAATAATCAGCCCACGGCCGATTTTATCGGTTGTGTTTGCTGGGGAAGGCTGGCGGAAAGTGTCAACAATTTTACCGCCAAGGGAAAGCGTGTACTGGTGGAGGGCCGGATACAAACAGGCTCTTACACGGCGAAGGACGGAACCCGTCGGTATACGACCGATGTCGTCTGCAATAATGTCCAGTTTATTGACTGGAAGGATCGCGCTTTTGACAGTCCTTCACAGGGCATCAGTCAGAAACCCTACCCGCAAAACCGGGCCGCGCAAAACCCGAATCCGGGCCCAGGCGAAGAAAGCTCTTCCGAGGATGACTTTTTCGGAGATGATTTCAGCCCCGTGGACGATGAACGCATTCCTTTCTAATGAGGAGGAAAAATGAGTAGTAATCGTCGCTTCAGACCCCGTAAAAAGGTCTGCCCATTCTGCAAAGACAAAACTAAAGTTTTAGACTATAAAGATGCCGATGGCGTCAAGCAGTTTCTGAGTGAAGCGGGAAAAATTCTTCCCCGCCGCGTGACCGGCGTATGCGCCAAGCACCAGCGCGATGTCACCACCGCTGTAAAAAGAGCTCGTCATATCGCCATTATTCCTTACGAGGATAAATAGCGTGCGCATTGGTTAATAAAAATGAAAAAGCTCCCAAAGCCTCCGGGCCGCGGGAGCTTTTTTTGAAAAAAGCCGCTCCCGATGCCAAGAATTCGAGGAATTTGAAAGGAGTGTGTTATCATAAGAAAAAGGAGTTTCTATGGAATTTAACTATGGAAAATTTTCTGCGCCAGTCAACACCTTGATCGCCTCTGCGCTGTCTTTGATGTTGGTTTTTTTGTCTGGCACTGTCCTTTCCCTTTTTCAGCTATTCCTGATTTTTCCCTTCACGGTCCTCTGGGTTTATGAGGGCTGGCGGTGGACTTTTCTGGGCTATCTGATCACGGGCGGTATTTCTTCGCTGATTTTTAACCCGGCTTCAGCGATTGTCTCTATGACCTTTATCGTGATCCTTTCGATGGTCATGGGGACCTTAATCGAAAGACGAGCTTTGCCCTTTCACGAACTGATGATTCCGGCCCTGGTGTACATGACCCTTGCCATCGTTACCCTTTGGGTGGGGCAAAAAAGCGGAAGCGTAGACCTTGGGGAACTCTTTCGAGAGGCCATGAAGGCAGGGCTTCAGGGCGCTTTAGATACGGGGAAAACCGGCCCGCAGGCCGAGCTTGCTTTAAGAAACGCCATTGATCAGGCCGAGCGCCTGGTCCCCTCCATCCTTTTTTTGATGGGGCTGGTGACGGCTCTGATCACTTCAGCGGTTTCCCGGGCCATGCTCTCTGCGACCGGGGAAGATACCGCCCCCTTTCATTTGAGCTTTTTTGAAATTCCCGCCGCCGCGGGCAGAGTCATCATTTTTTCCGCGATTATCGGCTGGGGATGCGCGAAGTTTTTAGGCCCCCAATACCAGGCTTTAGGAGAAAACCTCTTTTTCGGAAGTTTTTGGATCTTTACCCTGGACGGCCTAGCCGTAATGGATACGCGGTTAAAGGGACGAATGGGAAAATTCTCCCGGATCTTCCTTTATCTTCTTCTCCTTTTATTTTTCTTATCCCTATTGGCCTTGTTTGTTGTTGGCATGATCGACTTTTTCATTCGTTTTCGGTCTCGGTCTCAAGGAGGAAACCATGACCCCTCAGAAAAATGATCCATCTCAAAAAGCCTTTTATCTCCGTTGGGGAGATGTTCTGATTATTCCTTTGGCCTGTGTGTTCGCAACCCTGATCCTCTTTTCTCTTCACCCGCTGGCGGGTGGCTATGGCCTTTTTCTGACGATTTTTTCCGCCTACCATAGCTATAAAATGGTTGAGCAAAAAAAAGAAGCGGCCATTTCCGCGGTTGAGAACATGGATCTTCATTTTGAGGAGATCACGAAAAATGTGATCTTCTCCATGCCCTTCCCGACGGCGGTTCTGAATCAGTGGGGGAATTTTCTCTGGTACAATAAAGAATTTAAGGAACTTTTTTCAATTCAAGATTCAAAGCTGGGAAGGCCCTATACTCATATCTTTGAGGATATTTCTCTTTCGATGCTGGAAGATGAGGCCCAAAATCCCCTGGAAATTTCGGTAGAAGATCAGGCGTATGCTTTTTATCACAAGCGGGTGGAAGAAGCTTCGGGATCCCACTTGATTCTCCTATACGGAGTCAACCATACTCGGGAAAAGACCCTACAAGAGCGTTATCAAAACCGTCAGCCGGTTCTTTGCACTGCTTTTTTTGATAATTATGATGAAGTTATTGCCCAGACCGCTGAGCAGGATCGACCGCTGGTTCTCGCGGAGGTCGATCGGCTGATTAACCGCTATGCCAATGAGTATCAGGCGATGGTGATCAAATACGAACCCGAACGCTATTTTCTGGTAATGACGCAGGAAAATCTGGACCGGGCAAAGGGGAAGCGCTTTCATCTTTTGGAGGAAATCAAGGATATTCGCGGCTCAAATGTCACGCCCACGATCTCCATGGGCATCGCTTATGGAGAATCCACCCCCAAAGACCTTTGGAAGGAGAGCCGTCAGGCCATAGACATCGCCCTGGCCCGGGGCGGGGATCAGGCGGTCCTTAAAAATGGGGAACAGCTCGATTATTTCGGGGGAAAAAATCAGGTTACTCAGAATTTCACCCGGGTAAAGGCTCGGGTCATGTCGAACACCATCCATTCTTTTGTGGAGGAGGCTGATCAGGTGATGATTATGGGCCATCAAAACGCGGACATGGACTCCCTAGGCTCCTGCCTGGGCATGGCCTGGTTTGTGAAAAATATGAAACGCCAGCCTTATGTTGTCCTCGATGAGGTGTCGAGCGGAATTCAGAATTTTTATGACTATGTTAGCCGTGAGCTTCCGGAAGTCAAAAACATTATTTCAAGCCCGGAAAAAGCCCAGGAGAAGCTGACGGCCGAGACGCTGATTCTTGTCATGGATAATCACCGGCATGACTCCACGGCGGCGCCTCTCCTGCTGGATCAGGGAAACCGGATCATCATTGTTGACCACCACCGGCGAGGCAGCGATTATATTAAAACGGCGGAGGTCGCCTATATTGAGCCTTACGCGTCTTCAGCTTCTGAGATGGTTACGGAAATGCTTTCCTATATGGATGAAGAAGTCACCCTGCCCAAAGCGGTCGCGGAAGGGCTGCTTTCTGGCATTACCGTAGATACCAAGGATTTCTTCTACCAGGCCGGTCCAAGAACTTTTGAAGCCGCGGCCTATCTAAAGACCCATGGGGCGGATTCCATGGTCGTCAAGGAACTCTTTAAAGATGATTTTGAACGGACCAAGTTTGTTTCCGAAGCCATCACAACGGCCAAGCCATTTGAAGGCAAAACCCTGATCAGCCGCTTTGAAAGGGACCTTCCCGGATCAACCCTGATCGCCTCGAAAGCGGCCGATGCGCTTTTGGGAATTTCCGGCGTTCGGGCTTCTTTTGTCCTGACCTATGCCCGCAAGAAGACCCATATTTCAGCGAGAAGTTTGGGCGATGTTTCGGTACAATTAATCATGGAAAAAATCGGCGGCGGCGGACA
>CABTZP010000046.1 GCA_902489375.1 uncultured Tissierellia bacterium
AGACGTGTGCTCTTCCGATCTTTACCTTGAAAAATGGATATCAGGTGGCCATGATGGCGCCAATGGAAATTTTGGCGGCCCAGCATGAAAAAAAAGCGAGCCTCCTTTTTCAAAAGCTGGGATACCCGGTCACGCTTTTAACCGGATCATCCTCAAAAAAACAGCAGGAAGAAGCGCTTATTCAGGCAAAAGATCCCCGCCCCAGACTTTTTATCGGAACCCATAGCCTTTTTCAGGATCGGATGACCTATGCCCATCTCGGCCTCGTGATCACGGATGAACAGCATCGTTTTGGAGTAAGAGCGAGGTCAAAGTTACAGAAAAAGGCAAAAATTCCCAACACCCTTGTTCTTTCTGCCACCCCCATTCCCAGAACCCTCCAGCTGGTTTCGTATGGCGATCTGGATCTTACTCGTCTACGGGATCGACCGCCGGGCAGAAAACCCATCCAATCCTATGTTGTCGGAAGATCCTATGAAAATAGGATTTTTGCCTTTATCGAAAAACATCAGAAGATGGGGGAAAAAGCTTATTTTGTTTGTCCTCTGATTGAAAAGAATGAAAATTCAAAAGAGCAAGCCTATTCTATTGAGGAAGTTATGGGAAGAGCTGAAAAGTTTTTTCAGGGAAGAATAAAAATTGCAAGGCTTACAGGAAGAATCAAAGGAGAAGAAAAAGAGAAGCTGATGGAAGACTTCTCAGAAGGTTCTACCGACCTTTTAATCTCCACGACCGTAGTAGAAGTCGGAGTCGATGTTAAACAGGCAACGATTATGGTTGTCGGAGGAGCTGAGCGTTTTGGCCTATCCCAGCTTCATCAAATCCGTGGAAGGGTGGGTCGGGGAGAGCGGCCCTCCTACTGCATTTTTATTCTCAATCAGCCTACAAAAGAAGCGACAGAAAGGCTGAGGTTTTTAGCGGGAACGGAAGATGGATTTGAAATCGCCCAAAAAGATCTTTCTCTTCGCGGAGGAGGGAGGAGATTTGGAACCAGCCAGCATGGTTTCAGCCTTTGGGGAGGAGAAGAGGAAAAGGAGAGAAAAAAAGAAGCACAGAGAGAAGCAGAGCGAATCATGGATCAGGTCTATCAAAATGATTTGACAAAAATCCAAAATCCATTCAAAAAATATATCGACGAATTTCTTAGTCATGAGGGAGATATCGCTCTAAACTAATTTTGCTTGACATAAAAAAAGCCTGAATTTTTGGATTCCAAGCTCCCATGGGGAGGCAAAAGAGCAGAAGAGAGTCTTAAAAAAAACCACTCGCTCTCATCGTCGGGAAGGCTCGCGACAGGCCGAAAATTGCGCTATAATTCACCTATGTGCAAACGGGAGAAAGAAGAGATATGCGAGTAATTGCCGGCGAAAAAAAAGGAATGGGTCTGCAAGGTCCGGGAAAATCCGATAAAACCCGCCCTACCTTAGACGCGATAAAGGAAAATATTTTTAATATTTTTCAGCCCATCCCCTCAGGGGCGGTTGTCCTAGATCTTTTTGCCGGGTCTGGTCAGATGGGGATTGAATTTTTATCTCGAGGGGCAGGATTCGCTTATTTTTGCGAAAAAGAAAGATCCATGGTCAAGATCATTGAGAAAAATTTAGAAAAAACCGGATACCAGGAAAAGGCGATTCTTTTACAGGGAGACTTCAGAAGGTGCTTAGGAAAAATCGACCAGCCAGTTAAAATCGTCTATTTGGATCCGCCTTATGGTCATGGCCTTATCGAGGAAGCCATGGATCTTTTGGTTGAAAAAGACAAATTAGAAGCTTCAGCGATCGTGATTGTTGAAAGGGAGGCTAATGAAAAATTAAAAGAGCATCCTTGTTTTCAGCTGATTTTTGACCGGACCTATCATACCCAGCGTATTCAAATTTATCAAAAGAAAGAGGAGAGCGAATTGTGAAAGTGATTTTTGCGGGATCTTTTGATCCTGTCACATTAGGCCATCTGAATGTGATTCATCGAGCATCCCGTCTTTTCGAGGAGGTCATTGTTGGAGTACTTTATAATTCCAGCAAAAAGGCTCTTTTTACAAGCGAGGAAAGAATTGAAATGCTCAATGAACTGTTGTATAATGTTGAAAATGTGAAAGTAGAGCAGTTTGAAGGGCTTTTGGTTGACTATGTCAAAATAAAAAATGCAGATGCCGTTTTGCGTGGTTTACGGACACCTGCTGATTTTGAATATGAACGGCAATTGGCTCTGTTAAATCGCTCTTTAAATCCTAATCTCGAAACCGTCTTTCTGGTTACTGATATTCGTTATTCATACGTCAGCGCTTCCTTCGCTCGTGAGGTGGCCAGCTACGGAGGGGACGTTTCCGGATTGGTTCCGCCGAATGTGGCGGAAAGGCTACACAAAAAGTTTTTCCTTGATGACGGCAAGAAGGACTCATCAAAATGAATGAATAAATAAAAAATAAGAAATAAG
Source organism: uncultured Tissierellia bacterium (assembly GCA_902489375.1). GTDB lineage: Bacteria > Bacillota > Clostridia > Tissierellales > Peptoniphilaceae > CABTZP01. The sequence continues at coordinate 2,434 of CABTZP010000046.1, forward strand.
AAGAGAAAAAGACCAAGTAAAAAATGGTAATGAGGGGGAAAACAATGGATATATTGCAGCTGATTGAAGAGCTTGAAGATATACTTGATGATGCGTCCAGCATCCCTTTTTCAAAGAAGGTTTCCGTTGATCCCGATGAAATTTTCGAGATTGTAAAAGAAATTCGTGCCAGCCTTCCTGAAGAAATCCGTCAGGCGAAGTGGGTAAATGATGAAAAGGATCGAATTATTCAGGAGGCCAACGAGAAAGCCGCTGAAATTACAAAACAGGCCCAAATTCAGGCTCAGCAGCAAGATCAGGAAATGCAGCGACGTTTTAATGATATGGTGAGTGAACATGCTGTTACCCAGGCCGCAAATGCTCAGGCGGAAGAAATTATTGCCCGGACTAATGATGAGGCCCGGCAGATTCGGGAAAGCCTTTTTGCCTATGTAGATGAACTCTTGGCTAACACCCAGATTAACCTGCGGTCGGTTGTGGACGAACTGGATCGCAATCGCCAGGAACTTCATTAGTCATTGGATGTCATTCGAGCGCAAGGATAGGCGTTGCCTATCCTTTTTTTTATGATTGCTTATGCCGGGAGGACGGATGAAAACTTTTACCTTGGAAGAAGCCCTTTTTGAAATCAAAGAGTATGTGATCAAAGAACCTCAATGTCACGATTTAATCTTTTCAGGCCTCTCCTATGATTCTCGTCAGGTCAAAAAGGGCGATCTTTTTTTATGCAAAGGGACGGCCTTTAAGCGAGAATATTTGAATATGGCAAAGGAAAAAGGGGCCCTTGCCTATCTGTCGGAAGAGGATTATCATCTTTCCCTTCCCTTTATTCAGGTTTCTTCTGTCCGGGAAGTTTTAGCCCCTCTAGCCTCCTTTTTCTACGATCATCCGGAAAAAGAGATGGATTTTATCGGGATAACGGGAACAAAGGGAAAGACCACAACGGTGTATTATCTCTTTTCGATCTTCCAGGAAGAAGCCTTGGAAAAAGCGGGCATCGATTTTCCACAAGGGGGTTATTTTTCGGCGGCTTTGGGGAAAAATGCCTTTCTTTCAACCGTCAAAAATTTTGATGGAAAAACGGTCACCGCATCATCCCTGACGACCCCTGAACCCTTGGAACTGTTTTCTTTTCTTCGTAAGGCAAAAGACCAAGGGGCAGAGAGGGTCATTATGGAAGTTTCTTCTCAGGCTTTAAAGTATGGAAGAACCAAGGGATTGACCTTTAAGCATGGTGCATTTTTGAACATTTCCCAGGACCATATTTCCCCGGTGGAGCATAAGGATTTCGAAGACTATTTCTCTTCCAAGAAAAAGATTTTTTGCCAAACGGAAAAAGCCTATATCAATATTGATTCGCCGTATGAAAAGGAGATTCTTGAAGCCGCAAGGGCTGGCCATGAAATCATTTCCTTCTCTACGAAAAGGAAGGCGGTCTATCAGGGCAAAATCGTCAGGAATTTAGAAGATGGATTTGTTCTTGAAGTCGATGAAAATTCACTAAAAGATAAAAAATTGCTCCAAAAGGAAGTTTTTGCTAGGGATAAAAAAAGCGCAAAGGACCCAAGCAGTTTTTTCCTTCAAATCTACAGTTTGGGACGCTTTAATGCGGAAAACGCACTTCTGGCTTATGCCATTGGCCGAGAAGAAGGAATCGCAAAAGAAACCATTCAAAGAGCCTTCAATCGGGTCCATGTCGATGGAAGAATGGAATTATATAGCAGCTCGGATGGATTGATTCACATCATTGTTGACTATGCCCATAACCGATTAAGCTATGAAAGAGTTGTGGACGAAGCGCACCGTCTTTATCCTCAAGCGAAAATTTTTTCTGTTTCGGGGACAGTGGGCGGAAAAGCGGAAAATCGCAGACGAGATTTAGGAGAGATCTGCGGAGCGAAGACGGATTTGCTCTATATTACTTCCGATGACCCCGGCCGAGAGGATCCCTTAAAAATTGCACAGGAAATCGCAGAGGCAGTAAAATCCGTAGGCGGTTCCTATCATATTGAGATTGACCGGGAAAAGGCGATTTCCCTCGCCTTAGAAGAAGCGGAAAAAAGGGCCCGTCAAGGAGAAATGACGACCCTGCTTTTTCTGGGTAAAGGGACCGATGCCTATATGTTTCTTCCGGAAGGCCGTGTCCCGATGAAAGCCGATACGATCATGGCCAGTCAATGGATAAAAGCTTACGATATGAGGAGCTGAAAATAGGAAAAAACGTAAACAAAAATTTAAAAGAGATAATTTTGCTGATAATCCATACCGGAAGAAAACCCCTTTAGCTCTTCAAAAAGAGCTTGGGCTTTTAAGTCAATTTGTAAAAGCTCTTCCTGATCACGCGGAAGATCCCGGTCCGCCAGCTTTTGAACCACGGGATATGGAGAAGCTTTTAAAAGAAGTCTTCCCTTTGGGCTAAAAGCTAGGGGGCGAAGATAGGCCGGGAGAGGATAAGCTTTTTTTTCGATGCCCAAAGCTATGCTTAATATCAAACGCCGATAACGTGATATTGACTGCCTTTTGTTGGAAGAAAGAAAAGCCAGGTCATCCGTATTTTTTGCTTCCTTTAAAAATTTTTTAAGACGAAAGTCCATTCCGGGTTCAAAGTGGGGGGACTGATTAAAAGACAGGGGATCCAGGATTTCTCGAACTTTCAGGTAGGAAAGGAGGGGGTCTGGCGCTGGAAGCCGCTTTTTTCCTAAGGCGTCTTTTTCCTCCTGAGAGATCTGATCAAAACCGATTAAATTTTTAACCGGAAAGGACCCTTCCTCCAGGCCCTTTCGAATGGCTGATGCGGAAGGACAGGGCTGGTCTACCAAAAGATCATGGTGTCCCGCTCCTTCTCTTAAAACCGGATGGATTTTCCAGGAAAGCTTCAACATATCCATAGCCTGAAGATAGGCAAGAGCCAGGATTTCGTTGGCTTCAAGGTCTAGTCCCAGGGAGGCCGAAAGAGCGCGTCGGTAGGAAGCTCCATTTTCCATATGGGATGAAATATTATTTTGAGTGATGGGCGAATTCAATTTTTCAAGAAGTTCTTTTGGGTCCTTGGCAAAGAAATTTTCTTCGACACCAAAAAATAGTTCTTCCATCTGAGAAACGCGGGAAAGCAGACCGATGGCCCCCAGGGCAAAGCCGGAAGCCTGCTGGAGGACATAGGCCTGGGGGATTTCTAAAACAAGATCTATGCCGTTTTGAATGGCGATTTTCGCCCGAGTCCACTTGCTGAACAGGGCTGGAGAACCCCTTTGAACGAAGGGACCTGACATGACGCAAACAGTCAGGTCACAAGATTTTTTCATGACCTCAATAATCCTTTTATGTCCTTCATGAAAAGGATTAAATTCTCCAACCAGTCCGCAAGTTTTCATTGTTTTTATCCCGTTATGCTGCCCCATGTATTAAGAACCGTATGATCATTGTCTAGACCGAAAATAAGCTTTTCGACTTTTCCTGTTAAACAGTTTAACTGATAAATATCGTTTGTACCACGAACAAAAAAGTATTGGATAGGTGTTTTATCCAGAGACCCAAAAACCTGTTTTTCTGTTTGAAAAGAGGGCACTTCGTCATAAAACGGTTAAAACAAAGATTATGGCTTCTGTATGAACCTAGCAAATAGTTTTCACGCTAGCAAAAATACTTGACTAGGCCATTCCAAAGATGCTCTAACATGATAAGTAGCCTAGAATCCCCTGTAGGTGGAGCCACCTTTCTAGTTTCTTCTTGTTGTTCTAAATATTCTCTCATATGTTCTTCTGTAACTGGTCTAGCCCCATTCGGACCATTTGAAGAGTCATCAACATACACGCTTTGTTGATTTTCTGCATCCATTGCAAAGATAGTATAGGGAAGGAGGAGAACAAATACAAAAATGAGGAAGAAAACGGATCTTTTTTTCATGATTACCACCTTTCTATTTTAAACATTTTCTGTCCTCTATATATATAACGGTTAGGAACCGAGATTTGTGACACATTAAAAAAAAAATTAGTAAAAATTTAAGACCTTGCTCTTGACAAGTCAAAAGGAAGTGCCTGTGAAAAAAACCGCTGGAAAAAGTTTAAATGTATCGAATGCATCTTGAGCGGAATGTGTAACCTATGTCTTAACAGTCAAGAATGGATGAAAGGGAAGTTTACTGGGTTTTCTTGACAGGTTCATAGCAAATGGCTATACTCTTATTGTTATTTTCTAAAGTTACCGAAGGAGGAGGTGTTTCAGTATGGCAGTGCCAAAACGTAGAACTTCAAAGACCAGAAGAGATAAGAGAAGAGCTTCGTCCTATCGTTTGAAGACCTATAGCACCATAAAATGTCCCAATTGCGGAGAACAGATGTTGCCTCATCACGTATGCAGCTATTGTGGTTTTTACGATGGTAAACAGGCCGTTTTCGTCGAAGCGGAAGAAAATTAGTCGTAAACGAAAGTGCAGATCCGGCGGGGCCTGCACTCTTTTTATGCCTAAAAAACAATGAGAAGGGCGTTTTTTTTGACTATGGTAAAATAATGAGGAATGATTTTACGGGTGAAACGAAGGGAGCGAATATGAAAATTGTCATTGATGCCCTGGGTTCAGACCTGGGTCCGTCCATGGTGGCGGAAGCCATAAAGCTGGCCTGGAAGGATCGGAAATTTGAAACGGTTCTTGTCGGGCCGGAAAAGGATCTAAGGGAGCTTTTGAAAAACCCGGTCCAACCTGTGGAATACATTGACACGAATGAATATATTGATAATGATGAAGCCCCCGCGATGGCCATCCGCCGTAAAAAAGACAGTTCTATGGTTTTAGGTCTTCAAAGACTCAACGATTCTGACTGCGATGTCTTTCTTTCCGCGGGTTCGACCGGAGCTTTATTGGCCGGAGCAAGCCTGATTACGCGAAGGGCCCCTGGCCTTCTCCGCTGCTTTCTTGGGGCTTTAATGCCAAAATCTAAGGGGAAAGCTGCCATACTAGCAGACGCAGGGGCAAACATGGACACCAGTCCGCTAATGCTTCTGCAATTTGCGATTGTCTCTTCTCTTTACGCGGAAAAGGTAATGAAAATTCATCAGCCCAAAGTTGCCCTTCTTTCCGTGGGGAGTGAAGCCCATAAAGGCGATCAAAGGGTTCAGAGCGCCTATGCCCTTTTGGAAGGGTCGAACTTAAATTTTGTGGGAAATATTGAAGCTCGCTCTATTCTTAATGCTCCTGTTGACGTCATCATCACGGATGGCTTTTCAGGAAACATTGCCATAAAATCAACCGAAGGCGCCCTGATTACCGCGCTAAAAATTGTACAGGATTCCATTACCGCAAACTACCTCTCTAAAATCGGGGGGCTGATGATCCTTAAATCTTTTTACAAGTACCTTACTCCCTTTAATTATAAGAACCATGGCGGAGCGCCTCTTCTCGGAGCAAAAAAGCCTATTTATAAAGCCCATGGAAATTCTGAAGCAAAAACCTTTGCCCTTGCCATTGGGGAGGCCTTAGATTTTTCAGAAGGACATATGGAAGGAGAAGTCGAAAAAGCCTTAAATCAGCCGGGTAAAGGAATAAAAAGGGAACCATTGGATGATCAGGAAGAACAAATTCAATAAACTTTCTTTCTCAGGAGGCCTCAATTTGAAAAAGACGGATCTCGAACAATTTCAAAAAGAATTAGGATACCATTTTCAAGAGCCTTCTTTTCTTGAGGAAGCTTTTGTTCACCAATCCTATATCAACGAATCTCGAAATGGTGAGGAAAAATCCAACGAGAGGTTGGAGTTTTTAGGCGATGCCGTTTTAGAACTGATTGTCAGTCAGATTCTTTTTGAAGATTTCCCGGACATCAATGAAGGTCTTTTGACACAAAAAAGAATTCGGCTTGTCTGTCAAGATTCTTTCGCTTACCTTGCAAAGCTTTGGCATTTATCGCCTTATTTAATTTTGGGGCACGGAGCAGAACTTCAAGGCGCAAGAACCATGCCCTCCATTCTTTCCGATACCTTCGAAGCAGTTTGCGGAGCAATTTATTTGGACGGAGGATGGGATTTTCTCTATCACTTTTTTAAAACAATCCTCCCCAACCTGGAAGCGCAGGAAGATCAGGCTCAAGCTCTTTTTCACAATTACAAATCGAAGATCCAAGAACTGTGTAATGAAAAAGGAAGGTCCCTGCATTACCAGCTGATTAAAGAAGAAGGTCCGGACCACGATAAGACCTATACCACGGCTCTTTTCATAGAAAGAAGAAAGATTTCCCTTGGAGAGGGAAAAAATAAAAAAGAATCCGAGCAAGCGGCCGCAAAAATTGCCCTGGAAATCTGTGCCTCTGATCCTTCCGTCCTAAATTCCGAAAGACAATAAGGGGAAAGTCTTTATGCGCTTAAAGTATCTTGAACTCTACGGCTTTAAATCATTCGCTGAAAAAACCAGGCTAAGCTTTGATGATAATTTTGCCTGTATTGTCGGTCCGAATGGTTCAGGAAAATCGAATATTGCGGATGCGATTCGTTGGGTTTTAGGAGAACAATCTGCTAAGGAACTCCGGGGAGCAAAAATGGAAGATGTGATTTTTTCCGGAACCCAGTGGAAGAAGGCCATGAATATGGCCCAGGTCACCCTTGGATTGGATAATTCGGACGGTTCTCTTGGCCTTTCCTATGATGAGCTGACCATTAGCCGAAAAGTGTATCGGTCAGGCGAAAGTGAATATCTGATCAATAAAATGCCTGTTCGCCGAAGGGATATTCGGGAGCTCTTTATGGATACGGGGATCGGGCGAGCAGGCTATTCATTGATTGGCCAGGGAAAAATTGAAGAGCTCTTAAGTAGCCGGGGCGAGGATCGAAGAGCCGTATTTGACGAAGCGTCCGGGATTGCGAAGTATAAGTATAAAAAAGAAGAATCTTTAAAAAGGCTTGAAAAAACAGAGAAGAATCTTTCAGAAGTAGAAGTTGAAATTCGTGGCAAAGAGCAGGAAGAGAAGATTTTAAAAAAGCAGGCGGAAAATGCTCGTCTTGGCTTGAAACTCACTCAGGATTTGGAAATTCACGAACTTTCGCTCTTAAAAAATCGCTTGGATCAGGCTAAGCAGGAAATAGGAAAGTATCAGGCTGAAAAAGAAAAGCTGGAAGAAGATGGAAATCGTCAGAAAAAAGAGAGGGAGAAGCTTGAAGAAGGCTTGAACCCTTCACGAGAAGCGCTTTCTTTCAATATTCAATCGCGGGATAAGCTCCAAAGGAAAATTCAACAGCTAAAAGATGAAATCCAAAAAAGGCGGTCTGAGGCTCGAATTCAGGAAGAACAACTTCATTTTTACCGAAGGGATCAAGAAAAATTAAGAGAAAAGGTTCAAAAGAATAAGGAACAGGAAGATGATCTATTTTGCACTGAGCTGGAGTCGAAAAAAAATATTGAAGCGCTAAAAAGCCAAATTGCGCAGCTTCAGTCGGATCAGTCGAAAGTCTTGGAAAATGACGAGAAGAAAGACGAGAGCGTGTCTTTTCAGTTGGAAGAGGCTCAAAAAAACCGGGACTTGATCAGAGAAAAGCTCTCTTTTTTGGATTATGAACAAAGGCGTAAGGAAGAGGAAGCTCGCACTTTTACGCAATTGCAGGAGAGAAAAAAGGAAGAATTCAGCGCCCTAATGGGAGAAAAAGAGAATATTCAAAGCAAAATTAATAAAAATCAGGATCAAAGACAATGCGCGCAAAGGGCAGAAGAAAAAGCGAAAGAGCATCTGGAAGCGCTCACTTTAGAAGAAAAGGGATTAGCGGAAAAACAGAACCAGTGGGACCGGGAATCGATTGAGAGAGAAAAAAAGATGGCCGGTCTTTCCAGCCGTCTGGGTTTTCTCCAAAGTTTGATTGATCACTTTGAGGGGTATACGAGAGCGGTTCAGGATCTCCTGCGTCTCTCCTCAAAAAA